>CALLYQ010000390.1 GCA_937858875.1 uncultured Lautropia sp.
GGACCGCCTGCAGGACGCCGCCGCGCCCCGGCGGATCGCCGAAGCGGCGCGCGCGATCCGGCCGGACCGGTCTTCCGGTTCGCTTTCGGACTGCAGCACGGCACCGTCGCGCTGCTGACGCTGCTGCGCGGCGGCGAACTGCTCGTGCGCTACGCGGCCGGCCTGGATCATGACGGCGGGACGTTCGCCGACAGCGGGCTGAACCAGCTTTCGGCGCTGTCCTGGGCCATGTCGCCGCTGCTGACGGCACTGCTGGTCATGGGGGTGCTCAACGCGCGACTGGCCAACCGGCTGCTGCAGGTGTCGTTGACCGACGAACTGACCGGCATCCGCACGCGCCGGCACCTGACCGCCGAGGCGCCGCGCCTGATGCAATGGATGCGGGCCTCCGGCCGTCGCGCGGCGGTGCTGATGATCGATCTCGACAATTTCAAGCGGATCAACGACACCTGGGGACACACGATCGGCGACCGGGCCCTGCGCTACGCGGCCCTCATCCTGCAGAAGGAACTGCGCTCGGATTCGCTGATCGCGCGCTATGGAGGCGAGGAGTTCTGCGCGATCGTGCCGGTGAACGACGTGGCCGAGGCCATCGCGACGGCAGAGCGCCTGCGCGCGTCGGTCGCGGCCAAGCCCGCCCTGCTCGGCGGGCGCTCGATACGGCTGACTGTCAGCATCGGCGTCGCGGTCCAGGGGGAGATCGACGACTTCGACGCGCTGCTCGAATGTGCCGACGCGCGGGTCTACGAAGCCAAGGCCCGCGGCCGGAACTGCGTGGTGGGCGGCATCTGCGACCTCGCAACAGCCCACTCGGGACCGCTCACCGGTGCGCCGGAACTCGCCCAGGCTTCATCCGGTTGAGCGACCGTCAGGCGCGTGAAGCTTCGGCTTGCGCCCCAGGCGCGGCGCGCTCGAAGGCATCGAGCTTGACCAGTTCGTCGTGGATCCGCATCGTGATCGGGTATTTGTCGACCTCGGTACCGAAGCGTCGGGCGTTGAAGATCTGCGGCACCAGGCAGACGTCGGCCATCGTGATCTCGTCGCCGTGGCAGTAGCGCCCCGTGCCGCCCTGCGCCAACTGGGCCTCGAAGCCGGCCAGCCCCTCGTCGCACCAATGGCGATACCAGACCGCCACCCGCTCCTCGTCGAGCCCGAGCTCGCTCTTCAGGTAGTTCAGCACCCGCAGGTTGTTCACCGGATGGATCTCCGACGCGATCAGCAGCGACAGCGAGCGCACGCGGGCGCGCCCGGCCGGATCGGTGGGCAGCAGCTTCGGCCCCGGATGGGTCTCGTCGAGATATTCGATGATCGCCAGCGACTGGTTCAGCTTCAGATCGCCGTCGACGAGCGTGGGCACCAGCGCCTGCGGGTTCACCTGCCGATAGGTTTCGCCGCGATGCTCGCCGCTGGGCAGCCAGATCACCTCGGGTTTCCAGGGCAAGTCCTTCAGATTCAAGGCGATGCGAACGCGGAACGCTGCGGAACTGCGGAAATAGGTGTAGAGCTGGAGCATCGGCCTCTCCTGCGACGATCCGGGGAATCTAGCACGCGCCCGGACCGGCGCACACAGGCAGCAAAGCGCGGGCGCCAGCCGCCGCTGGCCCGATAAAAACCGGACCCTGCGCGCTGATTTGGGTGCTCGAGGTCGGGATTGGCGCTCAAATCGACGTAGTCGTCGACTTTTCTCGCTGCCACCCCGCTTTCTGCGGGCCAGGACTGGCACTCTCGGGCATAGAGTGCTAAATTAATGGTGATCCGGAACTGACCCGCCGGTCATTTACAGGCGGCAGCTTCCCCGGAACAACAAGGATTCGATTGCCAATGACACAGCAGCACTCCAACGCTCTCGTTCCCGCCGGTGGCCCCGGCCTTGCGTTGTCGGTTCCTGCCGTCGGAAACATCGATGCCTACATTTCGGCGGTCAACCGCCTGCCGATGCTGTCGGCCGAACGCGAGACCGAGCTGGCACGGCGTTTCCGCGACACCGGCGAACTCGACGCGGCGCGCGAGATGATCCTGTCGCACCTGCGGCTCGTGGTGTCGGTGGCCCGCCAGTATCTTGGCTACGGGCTGCCGCATGCCGACCTGATCCAGGAAGGCAACATCGGGCTGATGAAGGCGGTCAAGCGCTTCGACCCGGAGCGCGGCGTGCGCCTGGTCTCGTTCGCGCTGCACTGGATCAAGGCCGAGATTCACGAATTCATCCTGAAGAACTGGCGGCTCGTGAAGGTCGCGACCACCAAGGCGCAGCGCAAGCTGTTCTTCAACCTGCGCTCGCGCAAGAGTGGCCTTCACACGCTGACTTCCGACGAAGTCGATGCGATCGCCCGTGACCTGAACGTGCGCGAAAAAGACGTCGTCGAGATGGAAACGCGCCTGTCCGGCGGCGACCTCGCGCTCGACCTGCAGCCCGATGACGGCGAAGAGCAATACTCGCCGAGCGCCTGGCTGGCCGCGCCGCAGGCCGACCCGGTCCAGGTGCTCGAATCGCGCCGCTTCGACCGGCTGCAGAGCGAAGGCATCGCCGAGGCGCTCGAAGCGCTCGACCCGCGCAGCCGCCGGATCATCGAGGCGCGCTGGCTGCGCGACGACAGCGAAGGCGGCACGCTGACGCTGCACGAACTGGCGGCCGAATTCGGCGTGTCGGCCGAAAGGATCCGCCAGGTCGAGGCCAAGGCGCTGCAGAAGATGAAGGGCGCCCTGGCCGCCTACGCCTGATCAGGAGCTTCGCGCGATGACCGGCGCCGTCCGTCCGGACCGGCGCCGTCCGAAGCAGCGCGGTCAGTCGCGGCACGGCAGTCGCCGCGCTGCCGTTCTCTTCAACCCACTCCGCCGCCTGCACAGGCGGCCGTCTCGTGCCAGTCTCCCGACGACCCGATCCCTTGCCTGTTCTCTGCCTTCTGGCGAACGCCTTCGTCTGGGGCGTGTCGTGGTGGCCGTTCCGGCAGCTGAACGCGCTGGGACTGCACAGCCTGTGGGCCACCAGCTTCGCCTTCCTCGTCTCGACGATGGTGATCACCGTCTGGCGGCCCCGCGCCTGGCCGGCGCTGCTTGCGAATCCGAGCCTGATCTGGCTGCTGCTGGCTGCCGGCGTGACGAACGCCGCGTTCAACTGGGGCGTGATGATCGGCGAAGTCGTCAGGGTCGTGCTGCTGTTCTACCTGATGCCGGTCTGGTCGGTGCTGCTGGCGCGATGGCTGCTCGGCGAACGCATCTCTGCGGCGGCCGTGCTGCGCATCGCGCTGGCTCTGTGCGGCGCTGCGATCGTGCTGTGGGACCCGGCCATCGGCCTGCCGCTGCCCTCGAGCCTGCCCGACGCACTCGGCCTCATCGGCGGCATGAGTTTCGCGCTCGTCAACGTGATGGTTCGGCGCCACGCCGCGGCGCCCGATTCGGCGCGTGCGCTGGCGATGTTCGTCGGCGGTTTCCTCGTCGCCGGCAGTTTCGCGGTGCTGCTGTCGACCAGCGGCCGCATCGCGCCGCTACCGCCGGCTTCTTTGGCCTGGATCGCCGGCGCCAGCGCGCTCGCGCTTGCGCTGCTCGCGGCCAATTTCGCGCTGCAGTACGGCGCCGCCCGGCTGCCGGCAGGAGTCACGGCGCTGGTGATGCTGTCCGAGGTGCTGTTCGCGGCGCTGTCGGCCGCCTGGATCGGCGGCGAGCGGCTGACGCTGCCGATGCT
>CALLYQ010000391.1 GCA_937858875.1 uncultured Lautropia sp.
GGGGCTTCGGCCTGTTCGCACTGTTCGCGTTCTTCGTCGAACTCGTCCCCTACCTGCCGAGCTACGGCGGCTACATCCGCTACGCGGTCGGCATCGCGCTGGTCGCGATCGCCGGCTATGCGCTGATCCGGGCGCTGCAACGCTATCAGGCCGGGCGCCAGGCCGAGCAGCAGCAGTCGCAGGACGCGCGGCGGAACCACATCCGCTACGAGCAGGCGCTCGAGCGGATGCGCAAGGGCGTCTGCCCCAGTTGCGAGCGCAGCTATCGCCTCGGCGCGAGCTCCGCCGAAGCCGAGCCCGGCTACTGCATGCATTGCGGCCTGCTGCTGTTCGGCCGCTGCATGGCCTGCGAAACGCGGCACAACGCCTTCTTCCAGTACTGCCCGGCCTGCGGCACCCAGGCCGACACGTCCACGCCGGAACTGCCGACGCGGCTCGAGCCCGGGGCGGCCGGCGCCGGCTGACCGAGGAGCGTCTGCGACAGATGACCCCCATCGAGTTCTTCGACAGCGTGCTGCGCGACTGGCTCGCGCACGAGGACCTGACGCTGTTCGCCGGCGACTGGCGCGACGGCGCGATCATGGAGCTGTGCCCGGCCGGCAAGGCGAAATTGACCGATGCACGCTACGACGAGCCTTTCGGCGGACTGCGCGACATCGTGCTGCCCGGCGCCGGACATCACGTGCATCTCGACCTCGGGCGCTTCTCGCAGCTCGTCTATCGGATCGCGCCCAGCGTCTGCTTCGGATGGAAACCCGCTTTCGAGATCCTGTTCATGACGAACCACACGCCCGCCCGGGTCGGCTTCCGGTGCGGGCCCAGCCGCCCCTACGATCGCAGCGGCGCGCTGGCCGCAGCCGTGATCGACCACTTCTTCGGCCGCCATGCCGAGCATGCGCAGCAACGGCCCGAACTCGTGCGCATCGAGGTCGAGCGACCGGAGGCTTCGCAGGCGCATGCCGAAGTATGGCGATCGGTCGAGGAGCGGCTGTGCAATGCCTGAGTCGATGAGCACCCAAAACCCCGGCCAGAGCCGGCGCCGGAGCGTCATCGAACAGGTCGTCGACGAGGCGCTGCGCCTGCCCGACGCCTCGCTGGTCATCCACCGCCATCGCACGCTGGTCGAATTCAAGACCGAGCTGCTGACCGAAACGCTGTCGTGCTGGCAGCACGGGAGGATGAAGAGCTGGCAGATCGGCCCTTTCGAAGGCCATCACTGCCATCTCGACATCGACGCGGTCGCGCGCGTGTGCTTCAGCGCCGAAGCCTCGCCGTGCCAGGGCGGCCGTCCGAACTACACGGTCTGGTTCGAGACCGCCGACGACGCCGGCAACCCGCATCGCCCACACGGCTACTTTTCGGTGACGCTGAACGCGCCGTACCGACCCGACGGCAGCCGGCGCGACGAGATCGTCGCAGCGGTCCAGGCGCTGTACCGGCGCTGGGCCGAAGCTGCCGAAGTGAGCGCCGATGCAGCCTTCCTCGCCGCGTTGAGCGCCGATTCGCCAGACTCGCTCCGGCACGTTCCCGATTGAACGACCTTCCGCAAAGGACCCCATGAACTACGAAACCATCGAGACCGTACGCGCTCCCGGCGTCGCGCTGATCTGGCTGAACCGGCCCGATCTGCGCAATGCGATGAACGACACGATGATCGCCGAGCTCACCGATGCCTTCGAAGCGGCGATCGAAGACGAATCGATCCGCGCGATCGTCCTGGCCGGCCGCGGCAAGGCCTTCTGCGCCGGCGGCGACCTGAACTGGATGAAGCGCGCAAACGAGATGACGCCCGAAGAGGCCTTCGAGGATTCGCGCAAGCTCGCGAAACTGCTGCGCACGATTCATGACAGCCCGAAGCCGGTGGTCGCGCGCGTCCACGGTGCCGCCTTCGCCGGCGGCATGGGCCTGGTCGCTGCCTGCGACATCGCCGTCGCCGGCCACGAGGCGAGGTTCTGCCTGTCGGAAGTCAAGCTCGGCCTGATCCCCGCGATGATCAGCCCCTACGTGATCGGCACGATAGGCGCGAACCAGGCACGTCGCTGGTTCCTGACCGCCGAGGTCATCGAGGCGGCCGAAGCCTGGCGGATCGGGCTGGTCCACGAGATCGCTCCGACCGACGAGCTCGACGGCGCCGTCAACATGATCCTCGGCCACCTGGTCCAGGCCGGACCGCTGGCGCTGGGCCAGGCGAAGCGGCTGATCCGCGACGTCGCCGGCCACGAGATCGACGATGCGCTGACCGACGAGACCGCACGCCGGATCGCCGAGGTGCGCGCGAGCCCCGAGGCGCAGGAAGGGATTGCAGCGTTCTTCGGCAAGCGCCAGGCGGCCTGGGTGCCGTTGCAGGAACAGCAGTGATGTCCGAAGGGATCCCGGGGCGCAGATGAGAATCGTCATTGCGCACCCGCGCGCGGAGGCGCGCGAGCAGTGGGTGCGGATGCTCGGCGAGCTGCTGCCGCAGGCTCGGATCGAAGGCTGGGCGCCCGGCAGCGCGCCGGCCGACTATGCGATCGGCTGGCTGGACACCCCCGGATTCTTCGACGAGCAAACCCGGCTGCGCGCGATCTTCAGCGCCGGGGCCGGCGTCGACCACCTGATGAAACAGCCGGGCCTGCCGCCCCGGTTGCCGGTCGTTCGCCTCGAAGACGCCGGCATGGGGCCGCAGATGATCGAGTACTGCCTGCACGAGATCCTGCGAGTGCAGCGCCGCTTCGACGACTACGCAGCCGCGCAGCGCGAGAGTGCCTGGCGTCCGCTGCCGGCGCTGGCGCGCGCCGATCTGACCGTCGGCGTGTTCGGGCTGGGCGTGCTCGGCGCCCAGGTCGCAAGCGCGCTCGCCGACTTCGGCTACCCGGTGCGCGGCTATTCCCGATCGCCCAAATCGATCGACGGCGTCGAATGCTTCGACGAGCGCAGCGGCCTTCAGTCCTTTCTCGGCGGCTGTCGAATGCTCGTGCTGCTGGCGCCGTTGACCGAAACGACGCGCGGCTTGTTCGACGCGCAGCGGCTGGCCTGGTTGCCGGCCGGCGCCTCGCTGGTCAACGTTGCACGCGGCCCGCTGATCGACGACGACGCGTTGCTCGAAGCGCTCGACAGCGGGCACCTCGCCAGCGCCACGCTCGACGTGTTCGGCGAAGAGCCGCTGCCCCCCGGGCATCCGTTCTGGCGCCATCCGAAGATCCGGATCACGCCGCACGTATCGGCGATGACGATGGTCGAGGAATCGGCACCGCAGGTCGCACGGAAGATCCTCGCGCTCGAACGCGGCGAAGCCGTCGGCGGACTGGTCGATCGCCGGCGCGGGTACTGAACGCGGTCCCGCCACCGGGCCGCGGTACGGTCCCAGCAGCGCCTGCCGGGGAATCGGCGCGCACGGGCGCGCGCCGGGCGACAATGGCGGGTGTCGCCGCCGTCGGCGACCGAGCAGCAAGAGGACAGCACCGCATGAAACTCCCGACCCGGGTCACGATCACCGAAGTCGGTCCGCGCGACGGACTGCAGAACGAGAAGGCACCGGTCACGACCGACACGAAGGTCGAACTGTGCGAGCGCCTGCTTGCCGCAGGCGTGCGGCAGCTCGAGGCGACCTCGTTCGTGTCTCCGAAGTGGGTGCCGCAGATGGCCGACGCCGCCCAGGTCATGGCGCGCATCCCGCGTCCGGCGGGCAGCCGGATCTC
>CALLYQ010000392.1 GCA_937858875.1 uncultured Lautropia sp.
ATGGCCTACGACGGCCTCGAAGACGCCTACGAGAAAACGCCGAACGGCGGCGGCAAGTCGATGGGCCAGTACGCCGAAGACTGCGCGGACAAATATTCGTTCAGCCGCGAAGAGCAGGACGCCTTCGCGATCGAGTCGTCGAAGCGCGCGCTGGCCGCCAACAAGGACGGCTCCTTCTCGTGGGAGATGGCGCCGGTCACGATCAGCGGCCGCAAGGGCGACGTCGTCATCGACAAGGACGAAACGCCGTTCAAGGCCAACCCCGAGAAGATCCCGACGCTGAAACCGGCGTTCCGAAAGGAAGGCTCGGTGACTGCCGCAACCTCGTCGTCGATTTCCGACGGCGCAGCGGCGCTGGTCATGATGCGCGAATCGACGGCGAAGAAGCTCGGCCTGACGCCGCTGGCCCGCGTCGCCGGCCATGCGACGCACTCGCAAGAGCCGCATTGGTTCACGACGGCACCGGTGGGCGCGATCGCCAAGCTCTACGAGAAAACCGGCTGGGCCAGCAAGGACGTCGACCTGTATGAGATCAACGAAGCCTTCGCCGTCGTCGCGATGGCCGCGATGAAGGAACACAATCTGCCGGCCGACCGCGTCAACGTGCACGGCGGCGCGGTGGCGCTGGGTCACCCGATCGGATGCTCGGGGGCCCGGCTGATCGTCACGCTGATCGGCGCGCTGCGCAAGCAAGGCGCCAAGCGCGGCATCGCGTCGCTGTGCATCGGCGGCGGCGAGGCCACGGCGCTCGCGGTCGAACTGGTCTGAGCTCGAAGCGCCGGGCGGCACGCTCGGCGCCGGTTCGCTGTATCGTCGGCGTGCCTTGGGTGCGCCCTTGACTCATTTCGCTCCTGGATTCCGTTGCCGCCGATGCTTCTGACAGAAGACCAGACGATGATCCGCGATGCCGTGCGCGATTTCGTGCGCGAGCAGATCGCGCCGTACGCGGCCGCCTGGGATCGCGATCGCAGCTTCCCGGCCGAGGCACTCGCCGGGCTGGCGGCACTCGGCTGCTACGGCGTCGCCGTTCCGGAGCAATGGGGCGGCGCCGGACTCGACTACCGCTCGCTGGCGATCGTGCTGGAAGAGATCGCCGCCGGCGACGGCGCCACGTCGACGATCGTCTCGGTCAACAACTGCCCGGTCTGCTCGATTCTGATGGCCTGGGCCAACGACGAGCAGAAGGCGCAGTGGCTGCGGCCGCTGGCCTCGGGCGCGATGCTCGGGGCCTTCTGCCTGACCGAGCCTCAGGTCGGCTCCGAAGCCTCCGGGCTGCGCACGACCGCCGTGCGCGACGGCGGCGACTGGGTGCTGAACGGCGTGAAGCAGTTCATTACCTCGGGCAAGCACGCCGACGTGGCGATCGTCATGGCCGTCACCGACCGCGAGGCCGGCAAGCGCGGGATTTCGGCCTTCCTCGTGCCCACCGACGCTGCCGGCTACATCGTCGCCCGGCTCGAGGACAAGGTCGGCCAGCACGCGTCGGACACCGCGCAGATCGTCTTCGAGAATTGCCGCGTGCCTGCCCGAAACCTGATCGGCGAGCTGGGGCAAGGCTACCGGATCGCGCTGTCGGGGCTCGAAGGCGGCCGGATCGGCATCGCCTCGCAATCGGTCGGCATGGCGCGCGCCGCGTTCGAGGCCGCACTGGCCTACGCGAAAGAACGCGAAGCCTTCGGCAAGCCGATCTTCGAACACCAGGCGGTCGGATTCCGGCTCGCCGACATGGCCACGCGCATCGAGGCCGCGCGCCAACTGATCCTGCACGCGGCCACACTGAAGGACGCCGGCCGGCCCTGCCTGAAAGAGGCCGCGATGGCCAAGCTGTTTGCCTCGGAAATGGCCGAAAAGGTCTGCTCCGACGCGATCCAGATCCACGGCGGCTACGGCTACCTGGCCGATTTTCCGGTCGAACGGATCTGGCGCGACGTCCGCGTCTGCCAGATCTACGAGGGCACCAGCGACATCCAGCGCATCCTGATCGGACGCGCGCTGGCCACCGACAAAGGTTGAAAAGCGGGTGAAGAGCCTTCGCCTCAGGGAGCGGCTGTACCGCTGGCTGCTCCGGCTGATCGCCCTGCTGTTCGCCGTCTTCCTGGTCGGGCTGGGATCGCTCGTCATCGGGGATCTGCCGCGGCTCGACGATCGACCCCGCCTCGAGCAGTTCGTCGACCGGCAACGCGCCGAACCGCTGGACACGCGCATCGGCGAGCTCGGACGCGAGCTCGCTGCATTGAACGACGAGCGCGAAACCGCCGTGCTCGCGCACACCGCGGCTCGCAATGCCTCGCAGGCGGCGCGGGACAGCTTCGAGAACTGGGTCGCCACGCGCAGCGCAACCGGCCAGGCGCAGCAAGACGCCGAGCTGCTGTCGCGCACCCGAAACCTCGACGCGCTGAACGCCAGCGAGCGGGCGCGCCAGACGCAGGTCGAGGCGATCGACGCCCGCGCCCTCGCCGCACGCCAGGCACTGGCGCAGGCACAGCAGCAGCGCCAGGAGCTCGACCGCGAGGCCGGGCAGCAACTGCGCCAGGCACAGTTCCGGCACGAGTTGCGCGTGTTCGGCTTCCGGCTCGCCCTGACGCTGCCCTTGCTGGCCGTCGCGGGTTGGCTTTTCGCCC
>CALLYQ010000393.1 GCA_937858875.1 uncultured Lautropia sp.
GGTAGTCGACGTGAGTGAGCATCAGCACCGCCACCCGCTCGTCGATCCCTGCCTCGATTTCGCCGGGCTCTGCCAGCACCAGCTCGAAGCCGCGTTCGCGCGCTGCGCGCTGGGCGATGTACAGGTCGGTCGGGAAATTCGAGCGCTCGGACACGATCCGCGTGGCCGCCGGCGCGTCGCTGCGCGCGATCGCCAGTGCCGCACCGAGCACCTTGTACAGGTTCACCGACGTCGAGTCGGCTGCGACCAGTTCACCGGGGCCTGCCCCGACGAGCCGGGCGATCTTGTCGCCGACACGAGCCGGCAGGCCGATCCAGTCGGCGCTGTTCCAGCTGCCGATCAGGTCGCGCCCCCACTCCTGCATTACGACCTGCGACAGACGCGCGGCGCTTGCCTTCGGCAGCGCACCGAGCGAATTGCCGTCCAGATAGACGAGATCTCGAGGCAGCTCGAAGAGCTCGCGAAGCGGAGCGAGCGGATCGACGCGGTCGAGTTCGGCACAATCTTCGCGGGTCGCAAGCATCGCCATCTTCCTCGCAGTCAGGGCGGGCTCGATCGAAGCGGGTGGCTTCAGCTTCGAAGGCCGGGCCTCAACCGAAACGCTGGCCGCCGTCGACGACCAGCGTCTGTCCGGTGATCCAGCTGGCCAGGTCGCTGGCGAGGAACAGGACCGCGTTGGCGACTTCTTCCGGGCGGCCCATTCGCCCCGACGGGATGCCGTCGCGGATCCGCTCGTAGAGCTCGGGATTTCTGCGCCGGGCTTCGTCCCAGACGCCGCCCGGAAACTCGATCGAACCGGGCGCGACGCAATTGACGCGCACGCCGCGCGCCGCCAGGCCGGCGGCCTGCGTCATCGTGTACTGGATCAGCGCTGCCTTGATCGCGCCGTAGGGCGGCGTGCGCACGCTGGGCGCGAGCCCGGAAATCGACGAGACGTGGACGATCGAGCCGCGCGCGCGTTCGAGGTGCGGCAAGGCCGCGCGCGACGCGCGCACCGTGGCCAACAGGTCGACGTCGATGCTGGCCGCCCAGCCCTCCTCGTCGTCGCTCCGCCCGAAACCCGAGGCGTTGTTGACGAGCACGTCGATCCCGCCCAGCGTGTTCGCCGCCGCCTCGACGTAGTCCATGACCGCGGGGCCGTCGGAAAGGTCGCAGACCGACTCGTGCACCCGGGCGCCGAGCTTGCGCAGCTCTTCGGCGGTCTGATGCAGCTTCTCCGGACCGCGAGCACAGATCGAGACGTCCGCGCCGGCGGCAGCGAAGCCGAGCGCGATCGAGCGGCCGATGCCGCGACTGCCGCCGGCGATGACGACGCGGCGGCCGTTGAACGAGATGTGCATGGCGTCTCCGAGCCCGGGCCGGTGCCCAGAGCGCCAGGAGGAATCGGACGATTCCTTCTGGCGCTTTCAGCCGCCTGGCTCGGTCGGCACGTTCCGTGAAGCTGTCGGAGCGGCTTCGAGCCCGGCGATCCGGCGTTCGAGCGAATCGAGTTGTTGTGTGAAAAGTTCGAGTGCACCGCGATCGACCAGCCGACCGGATTCGACGGCCAGGTAACGCGACGCGTTGCTTTCGAGCCGGCCGCCAGCCTCGCGCAGTGCGGCGAAGGTGCCGCTGGCGAAACGACCGATGCGTTCGGCGACGACGTCGCCGGTGATCTTGCTGAGGTCCTCGACAGCATCCCAGCGAAGATGCTGCGCTATTTCGCCGAGGGCCGCCGCGAGCATGACGTCGCCTTCGAGCCGGAGGTGCCGCGACAGCCCGCGCGAGCCGCCTCGCGCGAGATCGAAGGCCGCATCGAGCGAGGGCCGCAGCAGCATCGTGACGGCCGCGGTCGATGGATCGGCGCCCTCGGCGACCTTGATGCGCCCGCCCTCGACGATCGTGGCGACGAACCGCGGATCGGGGAAACCGGGCAGCGGCCGCCCTTCGACGCCGATGACGACGTGCCGGCCGACATGTGGCGCCAGCCGGGCACGCGCCCAGTCGTTCTGCTCGAGAAGATGATCGATGCCC
>CALLYQ010000394.1 GCA_937858875.1 uncultured Lautropia sp.
AACCGAGATCCTGCCGGCCCGCGTGAACGAATACGAGCCGGCCTCGCTCGACGAGCTCAGCCGCGCCGGCCGCGTCGTCTGGACCCGGGTCGCGCCGCTGCAGGCGTCCGGGAGCAGGGCGCCGGCACCGGTACGCACGACGCCGATCGTGCTCGCCCAGCGCCGAAATCTCGCGGTCTGGACCGCCCTTGCGTCCGAGCGCGACGACGCGCAGCTCGGCTCGGGCGCGCGCAAGGTCTTCGAATACCTCGATGCGCACGGCGCCTCGTTCTTCGACGACATCGCCGAAGGCTGCAGCCTGCTGCGTGCGCAGCTCGAAGAGGCGCTCGCCGAACTCGTCGCGAACGGGCTGGCCGTAGCCGACAGTTTCGCCGGATTGCGCGCGCTGCTCGTGCCGTCGGAGCGCCGCCGGCCGGCGGGCGGCCGGCGGCGGCCGCGGCGTACCGCACTCTTCGGCATCGAGGACGCCGGGCGCTGGTCGCTGACACGGCGACGCTCGTCCCCGGCGCAGGGCACGGCACCGGATGTCGTGGAACACGTCGCGCGCGGCCTGCTGCGCCGCTATGGCGTCGTCTTCTGGCATCTGGTCGCTCGCGAGGCTCGCTGGCTGCCGCCGTGGCGCGAACTGCTGCGTTGCTATCGACGGCTCGAAGCGCGCGGCGAGATCCGCGGCGGTCGCTTCGTGGCCGGCCTGTCGGGCGAGCAGTTCGCCGCGCCCGAAGCGATCGGTTCGCTGCGCGAAGTGCGGCGCCGCGATCACGACGGCGTACTGATCGGACTCAGCGGCGCCGATCCGCTGAATCTCGTCGGCGTGCTGAGCCCCGGTGCACGCGTACCGTCGTTGACCGGCAATCGCGTGCTTTATCGGGACGGTATTCCGATCGCCGTGCTGGTCGCCGGCGAGGTTCGATACCTCGATTCGCTGTCGGGACCCGACCAGTGGGCGGCACGCGATGCGCTGCTCAGGCGGCATGTGCCGTCGTCGCTGCTGTTGCTTGGCTGACCCCACGAGGGCACGATGAACGAAGCGCGCAACGACGCGAGGTCGATCCGCGTCGACATCGACGACGAGAGCAGCGTCTCCGGCCTGCTGCAGTCGCCGCCCGGGGCGCGCGCCTGCCTGGTGCTCGCGCACGGCGCCGGTGCCGGGATGGCGCATCCGTTCATGAGCGCGGTCGCAAGAGGTCTCGCCGTGCGCGGCATCGCGACGCTGCGTTACCAGTTCTCGTACATGGAGCAGGGCGGTCGCAGGCCCGATCCTCCGGCGCTCGCGCACCGCGTCGTGCGTGCGGCCGTTGCGTGCACGGCCGAGCTGCTTCCCGCGCTGCCGCTGTTCGCCGGCGGCAAGTCCTTCGGCGGCCGGATGACTTCACAGGCGCAGGCGGCGGCGCCGCTGGCCGGCGTCAGGGGTCTCGTGTTTCTGGGCTTTCCATTGCATGCGGCGCGTCGTCCGTCAGACACGCGCGGCGCGCATCTTTCCGATGTCGCGATCCCGATGCTGTTCGTGCAGGGCGAGCGGGATGCGCTGGCCGACCCCGAGTGCTTGCGCCCGCTCGTCCACCGGCTCGGAGAGCGCGCGGCGCTGGAGATGATCGAGCACGCCGATCATTCGTTCCATGTGCCGAAGCGCAGCGGATCGACCGATGCCGAGGTGCTCGATGACGCGCTCGACACGATCGCGGACTGGATCGATCGGCATGCCGGGCAATCCGGCACCGGCACGAACCGTGGGACGGTCCTCGGCTGGTGACACAGCTCGGTCATCAGTGGACGCCGCGGGTCGCGCGAGTCGTCGACAGCCTGGCTGTGGGCCAGGCGCTCTGGCGGGATCCATGCGATAAAGCCGCCAGGCCAGCACTTCCTGAACGAGCGCGAGGACCCGCCATGGACCTGCCCCTGCACCAGCTGACGATGACTGTGCTGATGACCCCGGAGACCGCCAACTTCGCCGGCAACGTGCATGGGGGCAGCCTGCTGAGGCTGCTCGACCAGGTCGCCTATGCCTGCGCGAGCCGCTACGCCGGGCGCTACGTCGTCACGCTGAGCGTCGACCAGGTCGTCTTCCGGCAGCCGATCCATGTCGGCGAACTGGTGACCTTTCTCGCGTCGGTCAACCACACCGGCAACTCGTCGATGGAGATCGGCATCAAGGTGATCGCCGAGGACATCCGCAAACGGTCGGTGCGTCATGTCGTCAGCTGCTTCTTCACGATGGTCGCCGTCGACGAAGACGCGCGGCCGGCGAAGGTGCCGGCGCTGCAGCCGTCGACGCCCGACGAGCGGCGACGCAACGCCGCCGCCGAGGTTCGCAAGACGATGCGACGTGAAATGGAACAGAGGTTCGAGGCGCTGCGCACCGGACAGTAGCCTTCTCGCGTGCCCTTCTTCGGGATCCGGGCGCGGCGCCCTGGCACCGCTGATGCTATGTTTGCCGGTTTCGCAGCCCCCTGTTCGCAAGCGATGAAGATCCAGGCCAACGGCATCGATATCGAAGTGCTCGTCGAAGGACCCGCCGATGGCGAGCCGCTGCTGCTGATCATGGGCCTCGGCATGCAGCTGATCGCCTGGCCGGAAGAAATGGTCGGCGAGCTGACGGCGCGCGGTTTTCGGGTGATCCGCTTCGACAATCGCGACGTGGGCCTGAGCACGCACATGGACCATCTCGGCGTGCCGAATCTCTGGCTGGCGACGATGCAATATTCGATGCACATGCCGGTATCGGCTCCCTATCGGCTGGCGGACATGGCGGCTGACACGCGGGGCGTGCTCGATTCGCTCGGCATTGCGCAGGCGCATGTCTGCGGTGCCTCGATGGGCGGGATGATTGCGCAGCACCTGGCCGCGCGGCATCCGGAGCGCGTCGCCAGCCTGGCCCTGATGATGACGAGCAGCGGTTCGCGCTTGCTGCCGAAGCCGCACTGGCACGTGCGTCAGGCGCTGATGCCGCCGCCGCGCGGCCTGCCGATCGAGGCGAAGGTCGAGCACCTCGAGCGGTCGATGCACGCGATCGGCAGTCCGGCCTACCGGCCCGATCCGCAGCGCCAGCGCGCGCGGCTCGAAGCCGTCGTGCGCCGCTCGTGGCGTCCGGCCGGCGCGCTGCGGCAGATGCTCGCCGTGGCCGCCGACGGCGACCGTTCGCCGACGTTCCGGCAGTCGTGATCCACGGCGACGCCGATCCGCTGGTCCTGCCGGCGGCGGCGAACGATCTCGTGCGCAAGCTGCGCGGCGCGAAGCTCGACCTGATCCCGGGCATGGGGCACGACCTGCCGCTGCCGCTGGTCGAGCGTCTGGTCGACGATATCGAGCGCAACGCGCAACGCACCTCGGCCTGGTAGCGCCCGTTGATCGTCTCTCGGCCAGGCGCTCGGTGTAGCGAATCGATACCTACTGCGCGGATTCAGCCGAACGGGATGACCGCCGTCGCCTCCAGCTCGATCTTGCCCGGACTGTCGAGAAGATCGGTCACGAAGATCATGCTCATTGCCGGATAGTGCTCGCCGACGAGCCGGCGCCAGACCGCTCCCAGTTCCTTGCGCACCGCGAGGTAGGCGGGCTTGTCGCAACAGTAGGCCGTCAGCCGGCAGATGTGCTGCGCCTCGCCGCCGGCTTCGGCAAGCACGGCGAGCACGTTCTCCAGCGCCTGCTCGAATTGCGGCAGCAACTCCGGCGAGGCGAAGCGCTGTTGCGCATCCCAACCGACCTGGCCGGCGATGAATACCAGGCGTCCGGAATCGACAGCGATCCCGTTCGCGTAGCCGATCGGCTTGTCCCAGCCTTCGGGAAGCAGCAGCTGCATGGGTTTCAATCCAGGTAGCGCGGCGGATCGGGGTCGACGGCCCAGTCCTCGTCCGGCCTGGGCACCTTCGCCAGCCAGTTGCGGATCAGCGCGACGTGCTCGCGTTCCTCGTCGCGCATTTCGAGCGCGGCCTTCCGCACGGCCTCGGTCGGCGCGTTCGTGGCCAGCGCGGCGAAAAAGGCCTCGGCGCGCTGCTCGGCGCCCAGCGCAAGCTGCAAGGCGTGCCATGGCGTCATCAGGTAGTGGATCTCGTCCTGCGGCACGCTTTCCGGCGCGTCGCCGCCCGGCCACCAGCCCGTGACCGGCGGCGCGTCTTCGGGTCGCCCCCAGCCCATCGAGCTCATGATCTGCTGCATGTGCCTGGCCTCGATCGACGCCATCTTGCGGAACAGCTCGGTGACTTCGCGGTTGTTGTGCACTTCCATCACGTCGGCCAGTGCGCTGTAGCGTTCCGCGGCGTCCCGCTCGATCGCCAGTGCCTGGGCCATCACTTCGGAAAGCGTTGCCGGTCGCGTGCGTTCCGGGCTCATGGCGTGAACTCCGCTTCCAGCGATTCGACCGTGGCCTGCCCGGAGCCCATCTTCAGCGGGTACGGCGTTCGATTGCCCTGGTAGAGCACGCCGATGTTGAAGCCGTCGTCGGTCATGATCCGGCGTGCGGCGCGAGCCGGATCGTCGGTCGCCTCGACGGAGGCCGGATGCACGTGGTTCTTCCAGTCGCGCTGCTCCGGACGGAAGGTCACGCAGGGGCTCAGGATCTCCACGAAGGAGAAGCCTGGGTGGCGGATCGCCTTCGCAATGATGTCGGCGGTGCCGCTCTGGTCGCCCGAGAATGCACGCGCCACGAAATTGGCGCCGGACGCGAGCGCGATGACCAGCGGATGGAACGCGCGTATCCCGGTGCCGCCTGGGGAAAGCTTGTTGTCCCAGTCGGGTTCGGTCGTCGGTGAAGCCTGACCCTTGGTCATCCCGTAGACGTGGTTGTCCATGACGACGTAGGTCAGGTCGACATTGCGGCGGCAGGCGTGCAAGAAGTGGTTGCCGCCGATCGAATAGCCGTCGCCGTCGCCGCTGGCCCCGAGCACGGTCAGCTCGGGGCGCGCGACCTTGAGCCCGGTGCCGGCCGCCAGCGAGCGGCCGTGCACGCCGTGGAAGCCGTAGCAGCTCGTGTAGGCGGGAATGCGCGACGAACAGCCGATGCCGGAGACGACCGCGATCTCGTGCGGGGGCAGCGCAAGCTGCGCGAAGGCCCTGGCGACCGCGTTCAGGACCGTGTAGTCGCCGCAGCCCGGACACCAGATCGGCTTGTAGTCGGACTTGTAGGCGGCCGCCGTGGCGGGCGGCGGGGCGACGACGTCGTTCATGCGATTTCCTCCTGACGAATGTCGGGCCGGCGAGTGGTGCCGCTCCAGGCGAGGATGGCTTGGGCTAGTTCCCCGGGGCGCAGCGGCAGCGGGCCCGGACGGTGCAGGCTGCGCGCGTCGGGCAGCTCGTAGACCGAGCGCAGGTAGCGGTAGAGTTGTGCGCCGTGGTT
>CALLYQ010000395.1 GCA_937858875.1 uncultured Lautropia sp.
CAGCGCAAGCTCGGCATCACGATGGTCTATGTCACGCACGACCAGACCGAGGCGATGAGCATGGCCGACCAGGTCGTGCTGCTGAACGCCGGGCGCATCGAGCAGGACGCCGCACCGGCCGAGCTCTATGCACGGCCGGCCAGCGTGTTCACCGCGCGCTTCATCGGCACGCCGCCGATGAACCTCATGGCCTGTCCCGGGCGCTCCGACCTGCTGCTGGGCGTGCGGCCCGAGCAGGTGCGGATCGCCGAGCGGGGCGGGCTTGCCGTGCTCGTGCAGACTGCCGAATATTTCGGGGCTGACACGATCGTGACATGCCAGGCGGGCGAAGATACGATCGCCGCGCGCCTGCCCGGAAAGCATCATCTGCCGGCCGGCACCGGGCTCGCGCTCGACTGGCTCGAGGAAGACTGCCATTTCTTCGATGCCGCGACCGGCGCGCGGCGCGACGATTTTCGTTTCACCGACGAACGACAACGAGCCAGGAGGAGATCCGCATGATTCGCAGGACGCTGTTGCAGGCGATCGCCGCAGGTGCACTGGCGGCGGCGCTGCCCGCTGCCCACGCGCAGAAACCGGTCGAACTGAGCTTCTACTATCCGGTGGCCGTCGGCGGCCCTGTCACGAAGACGATCGACCAGATGGCCGCCGACTTCGAGAAGGAAAACCCCGACATCCGCATCAAGCCGGTCTACGCCGGCACCTACCAGGAAAGCATCGTCAAGGTGCTGACCGCGTTCAAGAGCGGCCAGCCGCCGCACCTGGCCGTACTGCTGTCCACCGACATGTTCACGCTGATCGACGAAGGCGCGATCGTGCCGATCGACGGGCTGGCCAGCAGCGCCGAGGACAAGCAGTGGCTCGGCGGCTTCTTCGACAGCTTCATGATGAACAGCCGCACCGGCGGCAAGACCTGGGGCGTGCCGTTCCAGCGCTCGACGATCGTGCTGTACTGGAACAAGGAGTTGTTCAAGGAAGCGGGCCTCGACCCGGACAAGGGCCCGGCCACCTGGGACGAGATGGTCGAGTTCGCGAAGAAGCTCACGAAGACCGACGCGTCGGGCAAGGTCACGCAGTGGGGCGTCAAGATCCCGTCGTCGGGCTTTCCGTACTGGCTGTTCCAGGGGCTGACGACCCCCAACGGCGCGCTGCTGATGAACGAGGCCGGTAACGAAACCTGGTTCGACAAGCCCGAGGTCGTCGAGGCGCTGCAATACTGGGTCGACCTGTCGGCCAAGCACAAGGTCATGCCGGGCGGCGTCATCGAATGGGGTACGACGCCGAAGGACTTCTTCGAACGGACCGCCGCGATGGTCTGGACCACGACCGGCAACCTCACCAACATCCGCACGAATGCCGGTTTCCCGTTCGGCGTGGCGATGTTGCCGGCGAAGAAGCAGCGCGGCAGTCCGACCGGCGGCGGCAACTTCTACGTCTTCGAGAAGTCATCCGATGAAGAGAAGCAGGCGGCGCTGAAGTTCATCAAATGGGCGACCGCGCCCGAGCGCGCCGCGCAATGGAGCATTGCGACCGGCTACGTGGCGGTCACGCCGGCCGCCTGGGACACGCCGGCGATGAAGAAATACGTCGAGGAGGTGCCGCAGGCCACTGTCGCGCGCGACCAGCTCGAGTTTTCGGTGGCCGAACTGTCCACGCACGAGAACCAGCGTGTGACGAAAGCGCTCAATGACGGCCTGCAGGCGGCGCTGACCGGCTCGAAAGCGCCGGAGGCGGCCATGAAGGATGCGCAGCGCGAGGCCGATCGCATCCTGAGGAACTACCGGTAGCCGGGGATCGAGGGCGGGTCCGGGTGAATTCGCGGAACCGGGGCGGTGGTGATGACGGATAGCGGGGTGCCGGCGCACGCGCAGCAGCCGGACGGTCGGGCGGCGGCGGGGCTGGCGAGCGGCGGCACGCACCCGGGCGCCCCGCTGTCGGGCGCTGCTCCACCGGCAGCCCCGGCAGCCCAGCCGGTTCGTGCGGGCGCCTCCGGGCAGGTGATCGGCTGGCTGCTGCTGTTGCCGGCGATGGTCCTGCTCGTCATGTTCACGCACTGGCCCGCGCTGGCCACGGCATGGCACAGCCTGTTCTCGACGCCGAAGGGGGCGCGGCCGGCACGCTTCGTCGGCCTCGAGAACTACCAGCTGATGCTCGAAGACGATGTCTTCTGGCAGGCCTTGTGGAACAACCTGTGGTTCGCGCTCGGCACGATCCCGACCTCGATCGCGATCGCTCTGGCGATGGCGCTGTGGGTCAACGGCCGTCTGGCCGGCCGCGGCTTCCTGCGGATGGCCTATTTCACGCCGACCGTGCTGCCGATGATTGCGGTGGCCAACATCTGGCTGTTCTTCTACACGCCGCAGTACGGCCTGCTCGAGCAGATCACCGGAGCGCTCGGCTTTCCGAGCCACAACTGGCTCGGCGATCGCGGCACCGTGCTCGGCGCGACGATGGTCGTGGCGATCTGGAAGGAAGCCGGCTTCTTCATGATCTTCTACCTGGCGGCGTTGCAGCAGATCTCGCCGACGCTGGCGGAAGCCGCCGCGCTCGAGGGCGCGTCGCGCTGGCAGTACTTCCGCCGGGTGCTGTTTCCGCTGCTGATGCCGACGACGCTGTTCGTGCTGATCAACGCCCTGATCAATTCGGTGCGGATGGTCGACCACATCTTCGTGATGACGCGCGGCGGGCCGGACAACGCCAGCGCGCTGCTGCTCTACTACATCTACCAGGTCGGCTTCAGCTTCTGGGACTCGGCCTACGCGGCGGCGCTCACCGTCGTCGTGCTGGCGATCCTCGGCGTGACCGCGTTCGTGAAGTTCCGCGTCCTCGACCGTCGGACGCATTACCAATGAAGAGCGACGGCGAGGTCCGGTTCGAGCGCGCGGCCTGGTCGCGATCCCTCGAGTGGCTTGCCGCCTGGCTCCTCGGGCTGCTTTGGATCCTGCCGCTGGCCTATGCGGTCTGGACGGCATTCCACCCCTCCGAGTTTTCGACGCGCTTCGAGCTCGGCGCACCGCTGACGCTGCGCAACTTCGTCGCCGCCTGGGAGGCGGCGCCGTTCGCCCGCTACTTTCTGAACACCTTCATCCTGGTCACGATGGTGCTGGCCGCGCAAATGGTGCTCGGCACGCTGGCCGCCTATGCGTTCGCCCGCTTCGAGTTTCGCGGCCGCGACCTGGTGTTCATGCTGGTGCTGCTGCAGTTGATGGTGATGCCCGACGTGCTGATCGTCGAGAACTACGCGACGATGAACAGGCTCGGTTTGCGCGACACGATCCTCGCGATCGGACTGCCGTACTTTGCGTCGGCCTTCGGCATCTTCCTGTTGCGCCAGACTTTCAAGACCGTGCCGCGCGAACTCGACGAAGCGGCGCGCGTCGAGGGTGCCGGTCCGCTGCAGGTGCTGCTGAGGGTCTACGTGCCGCTGGCCCGGCCGGTCTACCTGGCCTACGCGCTGGTCTCGGTCAGCCACCATTGGAACAACTTCCTGTGGCCGCTGATCATCACGAGTTCGGTCGAGACGCGGCCGCTGACCGTCGGCCTGCAGGTGTTCTCGTCGACCGACCAGGGTGTCGACTGGTCGATCATCACCGCCGCCACGCTGATGACTTCGGCGCCGTTGCTGATCGGCTTCCTGCTGTTCCAGCGGCAGTTCGTCCAGTCGTTCATGCGGGCGGGGATTCGTTGAGAGGGTTGCGATGAAACTGATCACCTGGAACATCCAGTGGTGCCGCGGCGTCGACGGGCGCGTCGACCCGCGCCGCATCGTCGAGCACGCGCGTGCACTGGCCGACTTCGACGTGCTGTGCCTGCAGGAAGTCGCCTCCGGTTTTCCGGGGCTCGACGGCAGCGCCGGCGAGAACCAGTTCGAATTGCTGGCAGGCCTGCTCCCGGGCTACACGGCCATTTCCGGGGTCGCCATCGACGTGCCGGGGCCCGGCGGCGAGCGTCGCGCTTTCGGCAACATGATCCTCAGCCGTCTGCCGGTCGGGCAGGTCCTGCGGCTGCAGCTGCCCTGGCCCGCCGATCCGGGCAGCAAGGGGATGGCGCGAATGCTGATCGATGCGGCGATCGACACCCCGCTCGGCCCGGTGCGCGTCATGACCACGCATCTCGAGTACTACTCGGCCCGGCAGCGGGCCGCGCAGGTCGAGGCGATCCGGGCGCGCCACGCCGAAGCCGGCGCGCACGCGCGGGCCGGCGGTCCGCGCGACGCATCGGACGGACCGTTCCGCAGCTTCGGGCAGCCGGCATCGGCGATCCTGACCGCCGATTTCAACTACCGCCCCGAGGATCCGCTGCATCTGCGGATGCAGGCGCTGTTCGACGACGGCACGCCGCAGTTCGTCGATGCCTGGCAGCAGGCGCATCCCGGCGCGCCGCACGCGCATACGCTGGGCGTGCACGACCGCGAGCAGTGGCCGGAGTCCTACGCCTCCGATTTCATCTACGTCAGCGAAGACCTCGTGCCGAAGCTGCGCGCGGTGAAGGTCGACGGCGACACGCAGGCCTCCGACCACCAGCCGGTGCTGATCGAACTGGGTTGAAGGCCTCGGGCCGCCGACGATCCGGCGAATCAGCGTCCGACGATCTCGCGCAGTGCTGCGACCAGCGCCGCGCACTGCTCGGGCGTTCCGATCGTGATCCGCAGCCACTGGTCGATGCGCGCAGCCGAGAAGTGCCGGACGATCACCGCGCGCTCGCGCAGCGCACGCGCCAGCGCGGCGCCGTCGTGGCCGGCGTGGCGCGCGAAGACGAAATTGGCTTTCGACGGCAGCACTTCGAAGCCGAGCTGCGCCAACTCGCGCGAGAGCTGCTCCCGGCTCGCG
>CALLYQ010000396.1 GCA_937858875.1 uncultured Lautropia sp.
TCCAGGACAGGATGGACCGCATCAGACCGGCACCGCCGCGCTCGATGTGCTCCTCTCGCAAAGCGATTTCGTCGTCCTCGCCTGTCCGCTCACCGACGAGACGCGCGGCCTGATCGATGCGCAGCGGCTGTCCTCGATGAAGGCGTCGGCATTCCTGGTCAACGTCTCGCGCGGCGCCGTGGTCGATCAGCGCGCGCTGACGGCCAGCCTGCGCGAGGGAAGGATCGCGGGTGCCGCTCTCGACGTGTTCGAAACCCAGCCGCTTCCGCTCGGCAGCGAACTGCTCGCGCTCGATTCGGTGATCGCGACCCCACACCTCGCCGGGATCACGAAACAGAGCATGCGCCGGATGAGCGAGCTGGCGGTCGACCAGATCCTGCAGATGCTCGACGGGCAGCCCCCTTCCCACCTCGTCAACCCGCAGGTCCTGCCGGCCGCCAGCGAGCGACGGGCACGCCTGCTTCGCCTCCCGACCTGAGTTCCACCAACAATAGCGAACGATGAAGATCAAGTCCGTATCCGCCAACTGGCTGCACGTGCCGATTCCGTACGAACAGCAACACGTGTCCGACTTCGGTCGCATCGCCTCCTTCGATTCGGTGCTCGTGACGATCGAGACGGAGTGCGGCCTGGTCGGCTATGGCGAGGCCAAGGAAGAAGTCGGCAGCGAAGGCAACAGCCATGCGCTGGTGGCGGCGATCGAGCGAAAATTCGGCCCGTCGCTGGTCGGCGAGGATCCGCGCGACATCGTGCGGCTCACCGAGCAGATGTACAGCGGCACGCGGGGCCACTACGCGATCGATCACGGGCACGTCTTCCCGATCCTGGGACGACGCGGCGTCACGATCTCGGCGCTGAGCGGCATCGACATGGCCCTGTGGGACCTGCTCGGCAAGGCGCTCGGCGCGCCGGTATGGCGCCTGCTCGGCGGGCGCAAGAGCCCGACCATGCCGGCCTATGCGTCAGGCGGCTGGGCCGACGCGGAATCGATCGGAGAGCAACTGCTCGGTTACGTCCAGCGCGGCGGCTTCAAGGCGGTGAAGATGCGGGTGGGCATCATCGATGGAGATCCCGTCAATTCCGCGCGCCGGGTCCGTGCGGCTCGTGAGGCGCTCGGCCCCGACATCGGACTGGCCTGCGACGCGCACGGAACCTATACGGTCGACCAGGCCAAGCGGTTCTGCCGACTCGTCGAGGACTTCAACCTGATGTGGTTCGAGGAGCCCGTGACCGCCGACGACAAACGCGGCATGGCGGAAGTGCGCGCGGCGACGGCCATTCCCATCGCGGCCGGCGAGAGCGAGTTCAATCGATTCGATTTCCGTGACCTGGCGGAGCTACGTGCCGCCGACATCTTCCAGCCCGACCTCGCAATTTGCGGCGGCATCACCGAGGCGATGCGGATCGGTGCGATCGCGTCCGCATTCAACCTGCGTCTCGCGCCGCACCTGTGGACGGGCGCCCTCGCCTTCGCCGCCGGCATGCACGTGGCCGCGGCGTCACCCGCAGGCTTCATCCTCGAGTACTCGCTCGGCGCGAACCCGCTGCTGCACGAACTTGCGCTCGAAAAATTCGAGGTCCGCGACGGATCGATCGAGATCAGCGACCGGCCGGGCCTGGGCGTGTCGATCGACCCTGCCTTCGTCGGGCGCTACACCGTCCGCTGAACGCTTCCGGGTGGGCCGCCTCGACGACCGCCCGCCTTTCACCGCTTTGCCACGAACTTGCCTCAGCAAGGAGATTCGATGATTCGCACGATCAAGCGCGGCGTCGCCACCCTGGCGGCCGCTTCCCTGTTGTCCGCCGCCGGGGCGGCGCTGGCCGAGAACAGCTATCCGAGCAAGCCGATCCAGTTCGTCGTGCCTTTCGCACCCGGCGGCACGACATCGATCCTGGCGCGCGCGCTGGCTGACCGCCTCGGGCCCGTCCTCGGGCAGTCGGTTGTGGTCATGAACCGCCCCGGCGCGGGCGGCAACATCGGCGCGGAAATCGTGGCCCGGGCGGAGCCCGACGGCTACACGATGCTCATGGGGCCGATCGGACTTGCGATCAATCCGGCCTTGTACCCGAAGCTCTCCTACGATCCGCTCAAAGACCTCGCACCGGTCACGTTGTATGGGGGCGTGCCCAACCTGCTCGTCGTGCATCCAGACGTTCCGGCAAAATCGGTGGTCGAACTCATCGAGCATGCGCGCGCCAATCCCGGGAAACTCAGCTTCGCGTCGAACGGGAACGGCACTTCGAGCCACCTCGCCGCAGAGATGCTCAAGAGCGCCGCCAAGCTGGACATCGTGCACGTCCCCTACAAGGGCGGGGCACCGGCGATGCAGGATCTGATCGCAGGGCAGGTCAGCATGTTGTTCGACCAGATGCCCGCCGTCATGCCTCAGGTCACCTCGAACCGCGTCCGAGCTCTGGGCGTGTCCAGCGCAAAGCGCTCGGGTGCCGCCCCGTCGATCCCGACGCTGGCCGAGAGCGGCGTGCCGGACTTCGACATGACGGTGTGGTTCGGACTACTCGTCCCCGCGGGCACTCCGCCAGAAATCGTCGATCGACTCAACAGGAGCGTCCGACAGGTCCTCGACGACGAGGGCTTCCACGCCTGGTTGTCGGAACGGGGCGTCGACACGATGCACGGTTCGCCCGAAGCGTTCGGCGAGTTCCTGCGCTCGGAAACGGAGCGCTGGGGAAGAATCGTGCGCGAATCGGGCGCACGCATAGAGTGAAACCCGCTGCGAACCGGATCTGATCCAACCCGAAACGAGAGCTCGCCGCTGCCCGGCACCTCGCGGCAGCGCGTTACAGACTCCGACTCGGCACAACCGGCCTCCCTTCCAGCAGGCCCGCCGCGCCGAGCGCCAATCAGTGCAGCGAGTGCTCGGCCTGCCCGGCGGTTCCGGGCAGCTTCGATACCAGCGCCTTGCGCCGCACCTCGCTGTCGCTGGCCAGCTCGCCGAGCAGTTGCTCGATGCCCGACAGCGCGCTCTCGGTGGCCTGAAGCTCGCGCGCCATCCGCAGGCGGATCTCGCCCTCGTCGCCCATCGACGCCAGCGCGCGGATGTTGCGGCGCAGATGCTCCTGGCGCGCGAGGACGCGCCTGCGCTGCTCGTCGAGCATGACGCCCTGCTGCTCGTTCTCGTCGATCCGGGCCAGCTCGCTGCGCAGCAGTTCGAGCACGCGGCGAGTCGCCGGCGCCAGGCGCGGCGTCTTCAGCAGCACTTCGAGCCGCTGCGGCTGGAGGTCGGCCAGCGCGTGACGCCGCTCGATCGGCCTGCGCGTTCGCAACTCGAGCATCGCCACGCCTTGCGCAGGGCAGAGCACCTCCCAGCGCAGCGCCCCGTTGGCGTGCGAGGCCGGTGCCGGCGAATCGAACAGCTCGCCCGGCAGCGCGTCGGCGGCACACTCGATGGTCAGCGCGCGAGCGGCGTCTCCGCGATTGCCGATACGGTAGCGATACGTGCGGATCTCGACGCTTTGCTGGACCAGCGTGCCGGCGGCGATGCGCAGGTCGTGCGCTTGCGAAACGAAGTCGCGCTCGACGCCGACGTCGATGCCGGGCTCGACCGCGTACGGCAGGTACAGGCAGCGGTCGCTGCCGGTCGCCGGCAGTACCGCCTCGCCACGATAGCGGTCGCCGTCGAACAGCGCGACCGGCCCGGGCGCCAGCGGCTGGCCCGTGGTGTTCGTGCAGCGCCATGCGGCGACCGGGTGGTCGACGTGCTCGTCGGCGTTGAACAGCAGTTCGCGCCGGCATTCGAGCGTGGCCGACAGGATCGGCACCAGCGCGCTCGCGCCTCGTCGCAGCGTGACCGGCTCCAGCGCTTTGCGAACCGAGCCGTCGCGCTCGGCCGCCGGGGAAGCCAGCATCATCTCGACGCGCTCGAGAGCCTCGTCGAAGCGCTTGTCGATCTTCGCCCACGCCTGCAGCAGCAGGCTGCCGCCCTGCGCGACGACGCGGTAGCTGACGCGCCAGGCCGCTGCCTTGATCAGATACGACACGCGCAGATCGTGTACGCCGGCGGGCAGGCGCAACGCGATCCGGGCGCTGCCGGCACGCCTGCCGGCATCGAGAAAGCAGCGCAAGTCCTCGTCGATGGGGCGCTCGATCGGAATGATCTTCGATATCAGCTCGGCCGGCAGCAGCCGCATCGCGCCGCTGTCGCCGTCGAACACCATCAGCGTCGCACCGCGCAGGCGGCGACGCTCCTTGGCATATTGCAAGCCGGCTACGCGACCTTCGATCGGTGCGGCGCTCCCGACCAGTTCGACGCAAACTTGCCAGCCGGTCAACCGGTCGATCAGATCGAGCATGCCGGCGCCGACCGACAAGGCGATCGCATCGCCGCTTCCGCGTGGATCTTCGGTGATCTCGCAGTCGGCGCTGACGAGCGCCCCGTCGCGGGCCCGATCGCGAATGACGAGGCTCTTCAGCGCATCGTCGAGATCCTCGGCGCGAAGCTCGATCGCCAGCATGTCGCCGTCGACCCGGCCCTCGCGCTCGAGCAGCGCCAGCCCATGCTCGTGGAACGTGATCCTGCGGATCGGCAACGGGGTCGGATCGGGCATTGCGGATGAATCTCTTGAACCGGGGTCGATCCCGGTTTTAGAGATTCTGACGAAAACGGGCAAGCGCGCAGCACGGCCGCTCGTGACGGAGTGCCCGCGGCTCTCCCGGCGCGTGGGCGGCGGTGCGAACTAATGCGCGGCCGCAACCCTGCCGGGCCGCTCAGAACCGGTAGCTGGCCTCGACCCCGGCGAACACCGAGCGTCCAGGTGCCGGTTCGTAGAAGCGGCCGTTCGCCGCATTGACGACGACCGAGCCTACGTAGTCGCTGTCGAAAAGATTGTCGACCCGCAGGTACGGCGTCACGCGCCAGCCGGCGCCGCGCCAGTCGTAGCCGAGCCGCCAGTCGACCGACGAGAACGAATCGGCCGACTCGGAGTTCTGGTCGTCGACGAACACTTTCGCGTTCCAGCGCGCCTCGAGCGCCGTGACGAAGCCGGTCGGCGCATGGCGCCATTCGAGTTCGGCGTACAGCGAGCTCTTCGGCACGCCGGGCAGCGACTTGCCGGACAGGTCCTCGCCGCCGAGGCTGCGATAGTCGCGAAACTCGGCGCCCATCCAGGTCCATGCGAGATAGCCGGCAAAGCCGCTGGCGAAGCGCGACTCGACGCCGAGCTCGACGCCCCTGCGCACGGTGCGCGCGGCATTGCGGAAGGTGGTGCGCCCGCCGACGTTGGCGTCGGGGACGATGTCGTCGCGCGTCTCGGTGTCGAACACTGCGAGGTTCAGTCGCGTGTCACGCGCCATCTGCACCTTGATGCCGATCTCGTAGTTCGTGCTGCTGCTCGCGTCGAGCCCGAAGTTCAATCCGGGCTGGCCGTCGGGACGGTAGGCGAGCTCCGCGAAGGTCGGCGTCTCGAAGCCGCGGCCGGCCGATGCGTAGAGATTCACCGCGTCGCTCAGCGCGTACAGCAGGCCGATCACCGGCCGCGTCGCAGAGTAGTTGCGGCTGCCGGAATCGTCGGGATTGATCGGCGTGAGGAAATCGTCGTCGACGTCGAAGGACACGCGCGAATGGCGAACGCCGCCGGCCAGCCGCCAGCGCTCGGCGAACCACCACTCGGCGATCGCGAACTGGTCGAAGTTCCAGACCGTGTTCATCTCGTTGCGGCGCAGATCGCCGGCCAGCCCCATGTCGTTGACGAAGCCTTTGCGCCGCTCGCCCATCCGGTCGTATTCGATGCCCAGCGTGAAGCTGGCCGGGCCCCAGGCCAGGGGCAGGCGCCGCGTCCACTGCGCGCCGACGCCGCCGAAGGCACGGTCCAGATCGACGACGCCGCCCGAGGAACTCGGCGCCGCACCGCTGAAGGCCAGGTACTGCCTGACCTGCCGGTCGCCGGCGTAGCCGCGCAACTCGATCGTGTCGCGCTCGCCCAGCCGGCGCTCCCAGGACAGGCCGACCTGGCGATGGTCGATGCTCTTTCGCGTGTCGAAGGCCAGCGCGCCGGCCCCGGCCTGCCTGCGACCCTCGTCGAGCTGCGCTCGGGTCAGCCCCAGCGGGTCCTGCGTCTCGGGCTGAT
>CALLYQ010000397.1 GCA_937858875.1 uncultured Lautropia sp.
ACGCTCCGACGGGCGGCCCCGAAACGAACATCAGGAGACACCCGGTGCGAAGACTCGCGTCGGCGGCCCTTTTCTCGCTGCCGTTGCTGGCACTCGTCCTGCTGTGGGCGATCGTCGTTCGTGCGTTCGACGTGAATCCGCGCGTGTTCCCCGGCATCGGGGCCGTCGTTCAGGCCGGCATCGAAGCCGTGGCCGACGGCTCGCTGCTGCGGCACGTGGCGGCGAGCATGTGGCGGGTCTTCGTCGGCACGCTGATCGGACTGGCTCTGGCGATCCCCTGCGGCGTGGCCATGGGGGTGAGCCCGGCGATCTCGGCCTTCTTCACGCCGGTGTTCCGCTTCTTCTCGGTGCTCGCTGGCATCGCCTGGATCCCGATCGCGACGCTGTGGTTCGGCTACGGCTTCGGCGCGATCGTCTTCGTGATCTTCAACGCCGTCTTCTTCGTCGTCGCCTACAACACACTGCTCGGCGTGGCGAGCATCCCGATGCCGCTGCGCAACGCCGCCGCGTCGCTGGGCGCAGGCCGCTGGCAGATCCTGACCGAGGTGCTGCTGCCGGGGGCGCTGCCGAACATCGTGACCGGAGTCCGCACCGGCGCGGGCTGATCGCCGCCGAGATGATCGCCACCAACGTGGGGCTCGGCTACATGCTGTTCGTCGCACGCGACTTCTACCGCACCGAGGTCATCGTGCTAGGCATGATCGTCATCGGCGTGCTGTGGCTGATGATCGACCGCCTGCTGCTGGTGCCGCTCGAACGCGCGACGATGGAGCGCTGGGGCATGGTGCGGCCGGCATGAACGCGTCGACGGCCTGGTGGGCGCGCACGGTCCTGGGGCCGTGGACGCGAACGGCGAACCGCTGGCCCGCGTTGCGCTCGCTGCTGCCCTTCGTGCCGCTGATCGCGCTGTGGTGGGCGGTGGCGGCCGCCGAGTTCTTCCCGCGCGCCTTCTTTCCCGGGCCGCCGGAGGTCGTGCGCTCGTTCTTCTCGCTGATGTACAAGGGCATCCTGCCGGCCTACCTGGGCGACAGCGTGGCGCGGCTGGCGGTCGGCGCCGCCGTCGGCATCGCACTGGGCATCCCGCTCGGGCTGCTGGTCGGGCTGAGCGGCCGCGCGTACAAGGCGCTGTGGCCGATCCTGCTGTTCTTCCAGGCGATCGGCGACATCGCCTGGCTGCCGATCCTGCTGATCTGGTTCGGCTTCGGCCTGACGACGATGACCTTCGTCATCGTCTACACGGTGCTGTTTCCGATCGTGCTGAACACGGTGCTTGGCGTGCGCTCGGTGCCGCTCGAACCGCACCGGGCAGCGCTCAGCCTCGGCGCGTCGCCGGCGCGCGTGGTCTGGGAGGTCGTGCTGCCGGGCGCGCTGCCGAACATCATGACCGGCCTGCGCAACGGCCTCGGCTACGGCTGGCGGGCCCTGATCGCGGCCGAGATCATCGTCGGCACGAGCGGCATCGGCTTCCTGATGTTCGATGCGCGGCGCGCCGGATCGGTCGTCGAGATCCTGCTCGGCATGATCGTGCTCGGCCTGCTCTGGTACATCGTCGACGCCTGGATCCTGGCACCGATCGAGCGTGCCACCGGACAGCGCTGGGGCATGGTGCAGCGGCAATAGGATTCGCCGCGGTTATGAGGAGCCTTCTTTGAAGCGCCTGGAGCTGAACAAGCTGTCGAAGACCTACTTCGATCCGTATGCCGGATCGCAGGTCACCGCGATCCGCGACGTTTCGCTCGCCGTGCAGCCCGGCGAATTCGTCTCGATCGTCGGCCCCTCGGGCTGCGGCAAGACGACGATCCTGAACATGGTGGCCGGCTTCCTGCCGGCCAGCGGCGGCGAGATCCTCGTCGACGGCAAGCCGGTCAGCGGGCCGGGCGCCGACCGCGGCGTCGTGTTCCAGTCCTTCGCGTTGTTTCCGTGGAAGACGGTGCTCGACAACGTCGCCTTCGGCCCGAAGATGCGCGGCATCGGCAAGAGCGAGCGCGAACGGATCGCGCGCGAGTTCCTCGAACTGGCCGGCCTTGCCCATGCCGCCGACCGCTATCCGAACGAGCTGTCGGGCGGCATGCAGCAACGGGTCGGTGTCGTTCGCGCGCTCGCCAACCACCCCGACGTGCTGCTGATGGACGAGCCCTTCGCCAGCGTCGACGCGCAGACCCGGATGACGCTGCAGGAGGAACTGACTCGGATCTGGCAGGAACGGCGCACGACGGTGCTGTTCATCACGCACGACGTGGCCGAGGCGGTGTTCCTCGCCAACCGCGTCGTCGTGCTGTCGGGCGGACACGTGAAGACCGAGATCGAAGTGCCGCTCGCGCATCCGCGACGCTGGGATGCGCTCGTCGAAAACGAAGAATTCAAGGCGCTGACTACGCGCGTGCTTCAGCAGGTGCGCACCGCGTGAAGAAGATCCTGCGTTCGACGCGCGTCCGTATCCTGCTCGGCGTGCTCGCCGCCTGGCTGGCCTGGCAGGCCTGGCTGGCCATCGCAGCGCCGGGCAAGATATCGGACGGGATCGACCGCGGCAGCCGGCGGGTGAACCTGCTCGTGACACTGCCGTTCACGCCCGAGCGCTTCCATGTGTTGACCTTCCAGCGATTCGGACGCGTGTCCGGCACGCAGGACCAGTCGGTCGAGGTTCGCGGCGTCGACCCGGCCCGGCTGAACGAGATCGCGCGGCATTACTGGGTGTCGCGCATCGATCCGCTTCCAACCGACCAGTAGAGGAGACCGCAATGAGGACGTTCCCGAAAGCGCTGATGTTCGCGGGCGCGATGCTGATCGCCGCGGCGAGTCACGCGCAGGACCTGGTGAAGGTCAAGGCGGGCATGGTTACCGGCATCGACCAGGTCGGGCTCCCGATCGCACTCGAACGCGGCTTCTTCGAGAAGCACGGACTCGACGTCACGATCGCCCGCCCCTATGCCACCGGCGTCGATGCGCTGAACGCGCTGCAGGCCGGCGAAAGCGAGATCGTCCAGGTCGGCGTGCCGATGATCGGAGCGGTTCTGCGCGGCATGGATCTCGTGGCGCTGGGCAACTACAGCGGCAACGCGACGAAACTGGGCTCCGACGCGACGATGGCACTGATCGCGCGCGATGATTCCGGGATCGCCAAGGGCGATCTGAAGTCGCTCAAAGGCAAGAAGATCGCCGCCTCGTTCGGCACGATCAATCACCTGTACATCCTCGCGCTGCTCGAGAAGGCCGGACTCACGCCCGACGACGTCACGCTGGTGAACACGCCGCCGCCGGACATGACGGTCGCGCTGCTGGCCAAGGGCATCGACGCGTTCTCGGCCTGGGATCCGTGGCCGATCGTCGCGCTGAAAGACGTTCCGGGTGCGGTCGAGGTGATCCGCGGCGGCGACGTGATCTCCTACCTCGGCTTCAACGTGGCCACGCGCTCGTGGGTCGAGAAGAACGGCGACACGATCGAGAAGTTCCTGGCGGCCGTGTCCGAAGCCGACAACTGGATGCGCAAGAACCCGAAGCAGGCCGCACAGGTCGCAACCCGCTGGATCCCGGGACTGAAGCCGGAGATCGCCGAAGCGGCGATGGCGTTCAACATCCAGCAGGCTGACCGCAGGCTCTCGGCGAACAACTACCGGGCGCTCTGGACCGCGCAGGATCGGTTGCACCGCCTCGGTTTCCTGAAGTCGACCTTCGACGTGAACAAGCACATCGAACCGAAGCACATGCTCAAGGTCATGCAGGATCACCCGGCGCTGTTCGCCGACCTGCCGCCGATTCCGGCCGATGCGGCGATCGGCCCGGATTACCGCTTCACGCCCTGATCGGGCGGCGTCGCTCGCGCGGATCAGCGCCCGCCGCCGGTGATGTACTGCTCCAACTGCTCGATGATGAACTGCTGCTCGGAGATGATTCCCTTGACGAGGTCTCCGATCGAAATGATCCCGACCAGCTTTTCGCCATCGAGCACCGGCAGGTGACGCAGCCGGTTTTCGGTCATCAGTGCCATGCACTGCTCGTTGGTCTGCTCCGGCCGGACGAAGCGCACCGACTTCGTCATGATGTCGCGCAAGGGCGTCTCCTTCGACGACCTCGACATCAGAACGATCTTGCGGGCGTAGTCGCGCTCGGAGAAGATCCCGACGATGCGGTCCTCCTCGAGCACCAGCAGGGCGCCGATGTTCCTTTCGGACATCAGCTTCAGCGCGTCGTAGACCGACGCGTCGGGCCCCATCGAATAAACGGTGTTGTCGGCCTTCGACTTCAGGATTTCGGCGACGCTTGGCATCGTTCTTCCGCCGTATTCGAGTTGTGAGGAGACGTGCGGGCCGGCTGCGGCCGGTCGCGCTGCAGGACAGCATAACCCGGTTGTCGTGACAGGCCAACCGGCCTCACAGCAGCTTGCAGGCCTCGTCGAAGTCGAGCCGCGGGCTGCGCGGAAACAGCTTTTCGGGATCGCCGTAGCCGAGGTTGCAGAGGAAATTCGTCTTGACGTGGCTGTCCGGGAAATACTCTTCCTGCAGGTCGTTCTGCGTGCCTGGCTCTCGCGGAAAGAACTCGTGATCGACCTTTGCCTGGTCGAACCCGGACATCGGGCCACAGTCGAGGCCCAGACTGCGGGCGGCCAGCATCAGATAGGCGCCCTGCAAGGAGCTGTTGCGCCGCGCCGTGACTTCGGCCAGTTCCGGCGTATCGACGAACCAGGCGCGCGCGTCCTTGTGTGGATACAGCTTCGGCAACTGTTCGTAGAAGCGCCCGTCGTAGCCGATGATCGCGGTGACCGGCGCGCTCATCGTCTTCTCGACGTTGCCCGGCGACAGCGCCGGCAGCAGCCGCTCCCTGGCCTGCGGCGTGCGCAGGAACAGGATGCGGGCCGGACAGCAGTTCACGCTGGTCGGCCCCCATCTCATCAGCTCGTAGAGCTGGCGCAGCGTGTCGTCGCTGACCGGCCGGGGCAGCCAGACATTGTGCGTGCGGGCCTTGCGAAACAGCTGGTCGAGCGCTTCGTCGTTCAGGGCGCCGTTCATCGTCGTTTCCTTGCTGCGGTGGGAGGCTGAGCGTCGGCTGCCACCGACCTGAACGAACCGTGCCGGTGCGCGTACACCCAGGTGAACTCGGCGCCGAGCAGGAAGATCTGCGCCGAGTAGTAGACCCACAGCAGCAGCACGACCAGCGATCCGGCAGCGCCGTAGGCCGAAGCGACCGCGCTGCGGCCGATGTAGAGGCCGATCAGGTACTTGCCGATCGTGAACAGCAGCGCCGTGACCAGCGCGCCGATCAGCACGTCACGCCAGGCCACGCGCACGCTGGGCATCAGCTTGTAGATCAGGGCGAAGACGATGGCGATCATCGTGAACGACAGCACGGCATTCAACAGCTGCGCAAGCTTCAGCCACTCGCCCAGGTACGGGCTCCACCAGGCCGACAGCGCGGCCAGTGCCGCACTGGCGACCAGCGAGACGATCAGCAGGAAACCGATGCCGAGGATCAGGCCGAAGGACATCAACCGCTTGCGCAGCAGGCCCCAGACGCCGCCGGGCTGCTCGTCGGTCTTCACCCGCCAGATCCGGTCGAGCGACGCCTGCAGCTCGCCGAATACCGTCGTGGCGCCGACCAGAAGCGCGATGCCGCCGACGACCGCGGCGGTCAGCCCTTCCCCCGGCCGGTTGACGCTCCTGAGCATTTCCTGAACGGCGCCGGCGCCGCGCTCGCCCATCAGGTCGCGCAACTGCTCGAAGATCTCGCCGCGTGCGGCATCCTCGCCGAACACCAGGCCGGCGACCGAAATCACGATCAGCAGCACCGGGGCGATCGAGAAGATCGTGTAGTACGCGAGCGCCGCGCCCATGCTCGGTGCGTAGTCGTCGACCCACGCGACGACCGTCTCGCGCAGCAGCGTCCAGATGTCGCGCGGGGTCACTGCGAATTTCTCCGCGACTGCGTCTTCCGCGAATGCGTCTGCTGCGGTTGCCGCTTCGACTGCTGCCTCTGCGCCGTCGCACTTTGCGGCTGCACGCTCGCCGCCAGCGCCGCACCTCCCGCGCGCTCGCCGTGCAACCAGACGCCGCCGATCGCACGGTCATCGCCTAGCGTCATCAACGCGAACAGCC
>CALLYQ010000398.1 GCA_937858875.1 uncultured Lautropia sp.
GATGACGCCGCCGGGCCGCCGGCCTTCCATGATGCCGGCATTGGCGACCAGCAGCGGCGCCGGACACTCGGCGATCCAGCCACGCAGCGCGTCGCTGCCCAGCCATTGCGCGAGCGCACCGGAGTCGGCCAGGTCGACCGCGGCCTGCTCGAACAGCCCGGGGAAGCGATGCTGCAGCCTCGTATCCGACGAGCGCGATACGCCCAGCACCGGGATGCCCCGCTCGAGCAGCGTTTCGGCGATCGCGGCACCGAGCCCCCGGCTGTGTCCGGTCACGATGGCCTTGTTTTTGCGGTCGTTCATCGGCTGTCGTCTCCTGTTCAAAGAAAGGTTTCCGCGACGTCGACGCTCGATCGCACGCCGAGGTCGTCGAAGGTCGACTCGAGCCAGCGTTCGGTGCAGGCGCGGCCGGCGGCCTTCAGCCGTTCGAGAAACGCGCGCTCGGCGTTGTACTTGCTGGTGACACCCACGGACTTCATGCCCTCTTCGTCGCCGATCATGTGGATCCGCATATTCTTGTAGCGGGCCGCGAACTCGGGCGTCAGCGCACCGGCGCTCAGCAGTCGCTGGACGAAGCCGATCGCGCGCATCTCGTGCATCAGCGAGGCGTTGAACGAAATCTCGTTCATCCGGTTCTCGATTTCGAGCGCCGTGGTCGGCAGGCCTTCGCGCACCAGCGGATTGATCTGAACGAGCAAGACGTCGGCGCTCGTGCAGCCGTAGATCAGCGGCCAGATCGCCGGATTGCCCATGTAGCCGCCGTCCCAGTAGGCGTCCCCGTCGATCTCGACCGCCTGGTACAGGTTCGGCAGGCAGGCCGACGCGAGCAGCGCGTCGTGCGACAGCTCGCTGTTGTCGAACACGCGCGGCCGACCCGTTCGGACGTTGGTCGCCGTGACGAAGACGCGCAATTCCGCGGCGCGCACCGCTTCGATGTCGATCTGCCGCGATAGCAGCTCGCGCAGCGGATGGTGGTTGAGCGGGTTGGTCTGGTACGGCGAGTACAGCCGGCTGAAGAGGTTGAACAGGAAGAAGCCCGGCGAACGATCGAGGTTCCAGCGCCCGAGCAGCCGGTCGACGAGCGTGCGCTGCATCGGGCTGAAGAGCGCCATCTGGCTCGTCGTGAGCCAGAACCGGTCGAGCGCCTGGCGCGCAGCCGCGAACCGGCGGTGGTGATCGCGGCGAGCGGCATGTGCACGGGCGGCAGGGTGGTCGACTACCTGCGGGCGATGCTCGGCGACCC
>CALLYQ010000399.1 GCA_937858875.1 uncultured Lautropia sp.
TCGCTTGCGCCGGCACGGGCACCCGAAGCGGCGCTAAAGTAAGTGCCATTCTCACTAGAAGGCTGCAGCAACAGGACAGTCTCCCGGTCCGGCTGCCGAATGTCGCGTCGACCCAATCACACGAAGAATCGGAAGGAGTTCAGATGAGACTGAAAGACAAGACAGCGATCGTCACCGGCGCGGCCAGTGGCTTCGGCGCCGAGATCGCGCGCCAGTATGCCGCCGAGGGCGCGAAGGTGGCGGTCGCCGACATCAACGAGGCCGGCGCGAAGGCCGTAGCCGACGCGCTGGGCGCCAGCGCGATCGCCGTGACCTGCGACGTCAGCAAGCGCGCCGACATCGATGCGCTGGTCGCGAAGACCGTCGAGGCTTTCGGGCGCATCGACGTCGTGGTCAACAACGCCGGCTGGACGCACCGCAACCAGCCGCTCCTCGAGGTCGACGAAGCGACCTTCGACCGCGTCTACGACATCAACGTGAAGTCGATCTTCCACATGACTCACGCCGTGGTGCCGCTGATGCGCAAGCAGGGCGGCGGCGTGATCCTGAACGTCGGCTCCACTGCCGGAATCCGGCCGCGCCCGGGCCTGACCTGGTACAACAGCTCGAAAGGCGCGGTCAACGTGATGTCGAAGTCGATGGCCGTCGAACTCGGGCCCGACAACATTCGCGTCAACGCGATCTGCCCGGTGATGGGCGCCACCGGCCTGCTCGAAGCCTTCATGGGCATGCCGGACACGCCCGAGAACCGCAAGAGGTTCATCGCGACGATCCCGATGGGCCGGCTGTCCGACCCGAAGGACATCGCGCGCGCCGCCGTCTACCTCGCCAGCGACGACGCCGAGTTCATCACCGGCGTGGAGTTTCCGGTCGACGGCGGACGGACGGTCTGAGGGCCGGGGCGGCAAGCCCGCTCCGGCAACGGGATCGCCGAGCCGGCAACTGAGCCCCGCCCGGGAACGTCTCCCGAGCGGGGAGTGACCGTGACGCGCCGGCTCAGCGAATCGCGATCGGGTTGACGATCGCCTGCACGCCCCCGGTCATCCGCGAGGCACCGAGCACGAACATGAACTCCCAGCCCTTGTCCTTGACGAGCTCCTCGGTGTTCATGTTCTCGAGGATGTAGATACCGTTTCTCGGGATCAGGATCTGGTGGATCTCGAAGACGCCGACACCGTCCTCGAACGGGATCGCCTCGAGGCCCCAGGTGTCGGCGCCCACCGCGACGACCTCCTTGCTGGCCAGGTACAGCGCGCCGTCCTTGCCGAGCCCCGGCTCGCCCTCGATGTAGCGCTTGTCGTCCTTGCCGACCAGCGACAGCCAGCCGGTGTAGAACAGGACCACGTCACCCTTGCGGATCTCGACGCCCTGCTTCTTCGCCTGCTCGTCGATCTCCTTGCGGTTGAAGGCGGTGCCCGCATCGAGCGGGTTCTTGCCGTAGTAGTCGGTCATGTCGAGCAGCACCCCGCGCGTGACGATCGGCGGCAGCTTCTCGATACCCATCTTCGTCAGCCCGTCGGCCTTCACGAACTCGCTGTTCTTGTTGCAGTTGTAGTAGACGTTGTCGACACCGATGTGGCCCAGGCCGTCGATCTGCGAGCCCGTGCCGACGTAGCCCATGTAGATGTCGTCGTTGTAGTTGGTATGCGTGTGGCCGAGCCCGATGCCGCCGACCTGGCTGGGCTGGTTGATCGCCAGCGCCCAGCTGCGCGGCCCGTAGGCTGGCGACTTCGCGTTGGTTTCGGTGCCGAGCCGGTAGGTCTTCCCGGTCTTGATCAGTTTCGCCGCATCGAGTGCGAGCTCCGGCGTCAGCAGGTTGGCGGCGCCGATCTCGTCGTCGGGACCGTATTTCGACTTGCACCAGTCGTCCTGCGCAGCCGCGGGCAAGGATAGCGACAGCGCGCCCGCAACCAACGTGGCGGCGAAAAGGCTCGGCTTTCTCGGTTCGATTCGCATGGGTGTATCGACTTCTGAGGGTCGAGGGCCGGCGCAACGGCGATTCGAGCCCCGTGCAGTCTCCTCGTGTTCGGGCGCCGGCACACGCGGGCTCCGTCGCATGATGGCGGCAGCGGCGCGAAAACGCCATCGCACCGGCGCGAAACGGGTGATCGGCTGGCCGGTCGCCCGAACCCTCCGGTTCGCCGCACACGAGGCTGGACCGCATGCCGCCGTTCGCCGACCATCGCCGGATCGTGTTTCGTGACCTGGAGTGCCTGTCCTTGAGCGTGATCGAACAGCGGAGCTGGCAGCGGCGCGTCGTTGCGCGCGACCGGCATGCACTCGACGTGCTGGCTCCGATCGTCCGGCGGCCCGACCGCCTGTTCGAGATCGAGGGCGCACATCTGCTGCACATGGCGGCCGTCCAGCAAATCGCGCGGTTCGAGGCAGACGGCCAGGCGCTGGTGCTCAAGCGCTACGTGGCCACGACACGAGCCCGGCGTCTGCGCCGCGCGATGACGACGTCGCGGGCCGCCCGAAGCTGGCACGCCGCCCATCGGCTGCTCGAGATCGGCGTGGGCACGCCACGCCCGTGGCTGATGCTCGAACAGCGCTTCGGGCCGCTGCGCGGACGCGCCTGGCTGGTCACGGACTTCTGCCCGGGAATGCACGTCGACGAAGCGTACCGGCTTGGCGGACGCAACGAACGCGATGCCATCGAGACTTCGCTCGCACGCCTGTTCGAACTGATGCTCAGCCATCGCATCAGCCATCGCGACACGAAGCCGGCGAATCTGCTGTGGACGAAAGACGGCCAGCTGCAGGTCATCGACCTGGACAGCGTTCGCTACCACTGGACGCGTGCCGGCGCCGTTCGCGGAAGCCTGCGCGACCGCAGGATCTTCCTCGACTACTGGCGCGACGAACCGGCACTGCAGCAGCAGTTCGCGCGCAGGCTCGCGACCGCCTAAGGTGGAAATTCCCGACCGGACGGTCGGTCAATATATAATTCGGGACGACGGCGCCCGATGCGCCCGGTGGAGGAGCGATGTACACGCAAGCGATCGACTTGCCGGACAAGCCGGAGCAGAGCGGCGCCAAAGCCGCAGGCGGCACGCGCCCCGGCGAAGCGGCCGGTGCCGGACCGGCGGCTGCCGAGCATGAACGCCAGCAGGCCTTCGACGCGGCGATTGCCGCCGACGACAAGATCGAGCCGCAGGACTGGATGCCCGACGCCTATCGCCGCACGCTGGTGCGGCAGATCTCGCAGCACGCGCACTCCGAGGTCGTCGGCATGCTGCCCGAAGGCAACTGGATCACGCGCGCGCCGAGCCTGCGCCGCAAGGCGATCCTGCTGGCCAAGGTCCAGGACGAAGGCGGCCACGGGCTGTATCTGTACTCGGCGGCCGAGACGCTGGGCGTATCGCGCGACGAGATGATCGAGGCGCTGCTGTCCGGCAAGGCCAAGTATTCGTCGATCTTCAACTATCCGACGCTGAGCTGGGCCGACATGGGTTGCATCGGCTGGCTGGTCGACGGCGCGGCGATCATGAACCAGATCCCGCTGTGCCGCTGTTCCTATGGCCCGTATGCGCGCGCGATGATCCGCATCTGCAAGGAGGAGTCCTTCCATCAGCGACAGGGCTACGAACTGATGCTCGCGCTGTGCCGCGGCACACCGGCGCAGAAGGCGATGGCGCAGGAAGCGCTCGATCGCTGGTGGTGGCCGGTCGTCATGATGTTCGGCCCCAGCGACGCCGAATCGGTGCACTCGGCGCAGACGATGAAATGGGGAATCAAGCGGATCTCCAACGACGACCTGCGCCAGAAGTTCATCGACGCGACGGTGCCGCAGGCCGAACTGCTCGGGCTTCGAATCCCCGACCCCGACCTGAAGTGGAACGCCGAGCGGGGCCACTACGACTTCGGCGAGATCGACTGGAGCGAACTCTGGCGCGTGATCAACGGCGACGGCCCGTGCAACCGCGAACGGCTCGAGACACGCCGCCGCGCGCACGAGAACGGCGCCTGGGTACGCGACGCCGCACTGGCCTTTGCACGCAAACGCTCGACGAGGCAGCAGGCGGCATGACGAAAGCGGCGGCAAGGCAATGGAGCAGCAGATGAGCGATCCGACGAAGGAATGGCCGCTGTGGGAAGTGTTCATCCGCAGCAAGCAGGGCCTCGAGCACAAGCACTGCGGCAGCCTGCACGCGAGCGACGCACAGCAGGCGCTGCGGATGGCGCGCGACGTCTATACACGGCGCCTCGAAGGCGTGTCGATCTGGGTCGTGCCTTCGGCGGCGATCACCGCGTCGGCGCCCGAATCGAAGGATTCGTACTTCGAGCCGGCCGCCGACAAGATCTACCGGCATCCGACCTTCTACGTGCTGCCCGACGAAGTCGGGCACATGTGACGATGGCCGCGACGACAAGCTCCGCCGCTGCGGTCGAATACCTGCTGCGGCTCGCCGACAGCCCGCTGGTGCTTTCACACCGGTTGTCCGAATGGTGCGGCCACGGCCCGGTGCTCGAGGAAGACCTCGCGCTGGCCAACATCGCGCTCGACCTGCTCGGGCAGGCTCGTCTGCTGTACCAGCATGCCGCGACGCTCGAAGGCACCGGGGCGAGCGAGGACCGCTACGCTTATTTCCGCGGCGTGGCGGAGTACCGCAATTTCACGATGCTCGAGCTGCCCAACAGCGGCGTGGCCTCGGCCGGCGCCGCCGACGGCGACTACGCGTTCACGATCGCGCGCAACACACTGTATTCGGCGTGGGCGATCGAGCTGTGGGAGCGTCTGTCGGACTCGGCCGATCCGCAGCTCGCCGCGATCGCCGCCAAGTCGCTTAAGGAGGCGCGCTACCACTTCGAACACGCGGCCGACTGGCTCGTGCGCTTCGGCGACGGCACCGAGGAATCGCACCGGCGCGCGCAGCGCGCGCTCGATGCGCTGCTGCCGTACTCGAACGAGTGGTTTACCGCCGATGACGTCGACCGCGACGCCGCCGCCTCCGGCATCGGTGCTGATTGCGAGGCGATGCGCGAGCGCTGGCTGG
>CALLYQ010000400.1 GCA_937858875.1 uncultured Lautropia sp.
TCGATCACGCCGAAGCGACCGAGCGATACCGGGTGATGGCGATGCAGCAGGCGATGCGGGCGATCTGCGGCAGCGCATCGACGTGGCCGCAGCGCGCGTCGCCGCTGTTGCGCGACCTCTACCTGCTGATCGAAGTGGCGCGCGCCGATCGCGCGCTTCTGCGAACGCTGCCCGGCATGAGGGCTGCGCTGGTATCGCTGCGTCGTGCGGCGCTGGCCGAGCGGCCGCCGCTGGACGCGTTCGCGCCGCGCTTGCGACCGCTCGAGGGTCTTGCTCGCACGCTGCTGGCGAGCGCACCCGAGGCGCTGCCCGCCGGCATCCCGGATTCCGGCTCGGCGACCGACTCGGTGGATGCTGCCTGCGAACTCGCAGCGAGGATCGATCCGGCGCACGGGGAGCCACGGCGCTTTCCGCCGAATCCGCTCTTCGGAGACTTCTGGACCGGGGAGCTGCGGGCGCCGCCACCGTCGGCGTCCCGGCTGTCCGGCTCGCAGGCGGACGACGCCGACAGGTACACGGAGAACCCGCGCAGCGCCCGCCTGGCGCGCAGGCCCGAAGTGCGAGAGGCCGTCGAAGACGAGGACGATGCGCAATCCGGCGCATGGATGGTGCAGACCGCCGAGCCGCTCGAACAGGCGGAAGACCCTTACGGCCTGCAGCGGCCGACCGATCGCGACGACACGACGGCGGCCGAGGAGTTCGCCGACGCGATCTCGGAGCTGCCCGAAGCGCGGCTGGTCGCGACGCAGTCGAAGCCCCGGGAAGTGCTGCTGTCCGACGACGAGCTGTCGCTGACCCGAGCCCGGCAGTCGGTCGACGCCGGCGCATCGGCGCAGGATGCGCCGGAGCTGAACTATCCGGAATGGGACTGGCGCGTTGGCGCCTATCGCGAGCCGGGCGCCACAGTGCGCCTGTTGCCGCCGCACACCGGGCCGCGTCAGTGGGTCGACGACACGCTGGCACAGCATCGGGCCGCGCTGCGGCTGATTGCGCGGCAGTTCGAGATGCTGCGTGCGCGGCCCTTGCGCCTGCGTCGGCAACTCGACGGCAACGAGATCGACCTGGCGGCGTGGACCGACAGCCATGCCGACTATCGCGCCGGACTGCCGCGTTCGGCCGCGGTCTACGAGGCCGAACGCCGATCGCGGCGCGACATGGCGATCATGCTGCTGATCGATTCGAGCGGCTCCACCGACGGCTGGATCTCGGCGAACCGCCGCGTCATCGACGTCGAGCGCGAGGCGCTGCTGCTGGTATGCATCGCGCTCGAGAGTCTTGCCCAGCCATATTCGGTGCTCTCGTTTTCCGGAGAGGGCCCGCAGGCGGTGACGCTGCGCACGATCAAGGCCTTCGGCGACGCCTGGGACATGAACACGGCGCAGCGGATCGCCGGGCTCGAGCCCGAGCAGTACACGCGCGCCGGCGCGGCGATCCGCCACGCGGCTACGCTGCTGATGCGCGAGTCGGCCCAGCACCGGTTGCTGCTGCTGTTGTCCGACGGCAAGCCGAACGACATTGACGAGTACGAAGGGCGCTACGGTGTCGAGGACATGCGTCAGTCGGTCACCGAGGCGAAGCTGCAGGGCATCGCGCCGTTTTGCCTGACGATCGACCGGCAGGCGGCCGGTTACCTGCCCCAGGTCTTCGGGGCGCAGCACTACGCGTTGCTGCCGCGACCGGAGATGCTGCCGGCGGTGCTGCTCGACTGGGTGCGGCGGCTGGTTGCCGAGTGAGGCCTCAGGCGGCCATCCCCCAGGTCACCAGCGGCGGAACGATCGCGACGAGCGCCGATTGCAGATTGGCGTAGTCCCAGACCAGCGCGTCGTTCGATGCGCTGGTGCGGCTCAGCGTCTGCGGCAGGCGGCGCGACCACAGCGCGCACAGATAGAGCGCCATCAGGCTCACGATCACGACATGCAGGCCCTGGAAGCCCAGCATGGCGGCGACGGTCGCGCTCCAGGCGTTGGCGCGGGGCGCAAGGCCGGCTTCGAAGTGGCCGCCGAGCAATGCGGCGAACGAGCCGCCGGTGGCGATCAGTGCGGTCAGCACGAGCAAGACGAGCAGCAGGCGGGAAGCGGGGCGGAGACGGTTCAGCGAGCGCTGCATCGTCGCGACCAGCAGGCTTGCGAGCAGCGCGAAGCCGATTGCTGCAAGCGTGGCGGCGCCGGGCGCGAGGGCTGCGCCCGGGGGCGGGCAGGTCGTGGCCTGCATCGATACATGCAGGTGTGCGAAGCCGAAGGACAGCAGGATCGTCGTGTCCACGGCGAGCAGGACCACCACCGCCCACCACGAGTGCGAGCGTGCGCCCCAGGCTCCGACGGGGAGCACGACGCCCCCGATGTCGACTTTCGCGGGCAGGCCGGGGCCCGGTTCCTGGCTCCATAGCCAGGCGAGCAGCGAGGCGATCGCGACGATGCCGGCGGCGAAGGCCAGTACGTTGAGCTTCATCGTCAGCAGCAGGAAGAATCCGGCGGTGCCGGCGGCCGCCGTCAGCGGCAGCCAGCTCGGCCCGGGTACCCGCAACAGGTAGCGCAGTTCCGCGTGGCGGGGGCTGGTGACGAGCGTTTCGCGTCCGCCGGTCACGACCGCGGGCAGCCAGTGCTGTCCCGCTTCGATTTCCTTCGCGAGCTGCGGGTCGTCCCACAGCGGGTAGCGCGAATCGATCGCCGGGATGCTCCGGATGCCGTAGCTCTGCGAACCGACCCATTCGAGGCCCGGAGCGCGCCAGGGATCGCCGGCCTCGCGCTGCGGTCGCAGCGACCAGCGCAGCAGGTCGTAGGCGAACAGAGCCACGCCGGCGGCCAGCACGACGGCGCCCACCGTCGACAACAGGTTCCATGGTTCCCAACCGAGGCCGGCCGGATAGGTATGGACGCGCCGCGGCATCCCGAGCAGGCCGGAGACGTGCATCGGGAAGAAGGCGAGATTGAAGCCGCCGAACATCAGCCAGAAGATCCGCTTCGCGTTGCGCTCGGACAGCGTGTGGCCGTTGACCAGCGGCGCCCAGAAATAGAAGGCGGCGAACAGAGGGAAAACCATTCCGCCGATCAGCACGTAGTGAAAGTGAGCGACGATGAAGTAGCTGTCGTGCACCTGCCAGTCGAAGGGCAGCACCGCGACCATGACGCCGGTCAGGCCGCCGAATATGAAGATGAACAGGAAACCCCAGAGGAAGCGGCCGGGCGCGCTGGCCGCGATCCGGCCGCGCCATACCGTGGCGATCCACGCGAACACCTGGACTCCGCTGGGAATCGCGATGATCAGGCTGGCCGCCGAGACGAAGGCGAGCGCGAACGGGTCCAGTCCGGCGGTGAACATGTGGTGTGCCCACAGCGCGAAGCTGAGCAGTCCGATCAGGGCCAGTGCCGCGACGACCGGACCGTGTCCGACCAGCCGAGTGCGGGCCAGCACCGGGATCATCATCGAGACCAGCCCTGCAGCCGGCAGGAAGATGATGTAGACCTCCGGATGGCCGAAGAACCAGAACAAGTGCTGCCACAGCAGTGGATCGCCGCCGCGGTCGGGAAGGAAGAACGGCCAGTCGAAGGCGCGCTCGAGCTCGAGCAGCGCGGTGCCGGCGATCACGGCCGGGAACGCGATCACGATCATGAGGCCGACGACCAGCATCGACCAGGCGAAGATCGGCATCCGGCCCAGCGTCATGCCGGGCGCTCGCGTCATCAGCACGCCGATGATCAATTCGATCGCGCCGGCGATCGCCGAGATCTCGATGAAACCGATGCCGAGCAGCCAGAAGTCGGCGCCGATGCCTGGCGATTGCACCCGGCTGGTCAGCGGCGGATACATGAACCAGCCGCCGTCGGGCGAGGCGCCGAAGAAGAGTGTGGCGAAGAAAGCGAGGCCGCCGATCGCATAGGCCCAGTAGGCATAGGCGCTCAGGCGCGGAAAGGGCAGGTCGCGAGCACCCAGCATGCCGGGAAGCAGGTAGACGGCGATCGCCTCGACGACCGGCACGGCGAACAGGAACATCATCACCGTGCCGTGCATCGTGAACAGCTGGTTGTAGAGCGGAGCGGCGACCAGCGTGTTGTCGGGTACGGCCAGTTGCGCACGCATCAGCAGCGCGAGCAGGCCGGCCAGCACGAAGAACAGCATCGACGTGCCGATGTAGAGCAGGCCGACGTGCGAGTTGTTGACGACGGTCAGCGTACGCAAGCCGGTCGGGCGCCGCCAGACGCGCTCGAGCTCCTCGAGTTCGCCAGGGGGCCTGCTCATCTCAGCTGCTCCAGCCAGGCCGCCAAGGCGTCCAGGGTCTCGGGTTCGACGTGTCCGTATGACGGCATCCGCGCGCCAGGCTTGAAGCGCTGCGGATCTTCGATCCATGCGCGCAGCGAGTCGCGCCCTGCCGGCAGGGTGCCGGCGGCGATGTGCAGACGGCTGCCGACGTGGGTCAGGTCCGGGGCGAGCGTGTCGATCGGGCCCGGAGCGGGAACCCCCGGTTCCGGCTCGCGGACGGCATGGCACAGCCCGCAGCGCAGCTCGGCGAAGGCCTGTCTGCCTCGCTGCAGTTGTCCCGCATCGGTCGGGCCGCCGGCAGCTTCGGCGGCTCGCGCCTGCCCGCGCAGCCAGGCCTCGTACTCGGCCAGCGGCATCGCGACGACGTGCAGCGCCATTCGCGCGTGCTGCTCGCCGCAATACTCGGCGCACTGGCCGCGATAGACGCCGGGCCGGTCGGCTTCGAGCCACATCTGGCCGGTACGGCCAGGCACCATGTCGATCTTGCCTCCCAGTTCGGGCACCCAGAAGCTGTGGACGACGTCGGCGCTGGTGACACCGACGATGACCGCGCGTCCGACCGGAATCCGCAGCTCGTTGGCGGTCGTCACGGTGCGACCGCTGTCCGGGTCGCTGTAGCGGACCTCCCACCACCACATATGGCCGGTCAGGCCGATGACGGTCGATTCGCCGGCGCCGGGCCGGATCAGGCCATCGATTCGCGACTCGCTCCAGGCAAGCAGTGCAGCCAGGACCAGCGTCGGGAACGCGACGCCGCCGCCGACGATCCAGACGGCCGGCCGCAGCCGCCGCGGTCCGGATCGCCAGCCGAGCAGCGCCAGCAGCATGACGCCGACGAAGATCAGCGTGGCGCCGCCGAACATCCACCATGCGATTTCACTGACGGCGCGGGCGGCTTCGCTGGCCGGAGCGAGGATGTTCATCGCGGCCGCCTCACCGCAGACTCGACAGGTAGGCGGCCATGTCGGCAGCGACGTTCGCGGGCACGGCCATGTCGGGCATCGTCGTGCCGGGCACCATCGCCGGCGGATCCTGCAGCCACCGCTCCAGCGCGGGCGTGTCGTTCGGAATTTCGCCTGCGATGTAGCTGCGACGTCCGAATCGATCCAGGCTCGGACCGACTCGGCCAGCCGCAGCGGCGACGCCCGGGATCACGTGGCAGGCGCCGCAGGGGTAGCGCTCGATCGCGAGTCTGCCGCGTTCGATGCTCGTCGCTGCCCGGGCCTGCGCGACGTTCCCGGCGACCAGCGTGCGGTCGGCATCGCAGGCGGTTGCGACAGCGCAGACCAGCGCCAGCGGTGCGAGGCGGACGGCAGCAGGTCGGGGCGCTCTCATCGGTTCAGTGCAGCGTCATCAGGTAGGCAGCGATGTCGCGGGCGTCGTCCGGGCTGACGCCCATGTCCGGCATCGCGCTTCGAGGATCGACTCCATGCGGGTCTCGGATCCAGTATTCGAGCTGGTCCGCGGTGTTCGGAAGCGTGCCGGCGATCGTCGTTCGGCGCGCCAGGCCTCCGAGCGGCGGACCCACATGGACATCGGCGCCCGTGACTCCGGGAATCAGGTGACAGGCGCGGCACGCGTACTGGGTAAGCACCTCGCGGCCGCGCCGGGCATCGCCGGCTTGCTGCGTCGGCTGCGGCACGGCCGCCTGCGTGCTGCATAGCTCGCCGGCTGCGACCTGCATCCGCTTTGCGTAGTCCGCCGGCGACATCCGCGAAAGACCCATCACGAACTCGGCGACCGCCCAGATGTCGGCATCGCTCATCCGGAGCTGCCAGGCCGGCATTCCGGTCATCTTCACGCCGTTGCGCGTGATCCAGTACACCTCGCGCAAGCGCCAGTTCCGGGAGGCATCGATCAGCGGCCCGGGTACCGGCTGCATGCTCATTCCGATGCCTTCGGGAGCAACGCCGGGACCGCCGTGGCACTGCTCGCAGCGCGCCTTGAAGCAGGCAGCACCGCGCATCGGCGGTGCCCGATCCAGCGGCGGTTCGATCGATCGCGCGCGCACGCGCACCGATTGGCGCTGCGCCGTCTCGAGCAGCGAATAGACGAACTGCGTGTGCGGCGTCGAGGCCGAGACATCGTAGACGCCCGCGTAGAGGACTGCCGCGGCCGCAAGCGCAGCGAGCAACGCAGCGCCGGCCAGTGTCGCCCCCACCGTCTTCATCGATCGAACTCCGCGGATCTCGCAACAGCGGAGCAATGCGCAGGCCCGGCCGTCGAGAACTGTTCGGGTCCGGCTTTTGCTTGGCGTGCGCCACGATGGACGACTCGAAGAGCGCTTACATGGGCAAGATGCATGATCTGGCAAGCGCTGTACGCGACGATCTGGCAGGTGCCGCGAGCGACGCGCCGGGCACGACGGAATGTCGCCTGGTCGTCTGCTATCCACCGGCGAGCGCGCCGGACGCCAACGGTCACGAAGCGCGTACCCGTGGCTGGGCGGCGAACTTCCTGGCCGACCTCGAAGGGGCGGATTTTGCCGGTGATTTCGACGAGGATCGTCGCTATCCGGCACCGCTCTATTTCGTGCCCAAGGACACGATCTGCCCGGTCGAGCTCGCCGGAGCCTTGGGGATGCACTGCGACCGGGATCTGTTCGGCGGCGTCGCCCCCCATCCGTTCGTCGCGACCAAGGCCATCACGCATGCGCGCGAGACGCCCGACGCTCCGGCACCGGCCGGTTGGTCGGACGAGTTCGGGCAACGCGTGCGAGACGTCGTGTTGCCGGGCGGCACCGCGTTCACGCGAGAAAATGCGCTCAGTCTCGGCGAGCGGATGCTTCGCGAGGGCAGCGTCCGGGCGAAGGATCCCGATGGCATCGGCGGGCTCGGGCAAACGGTGATCGTCGATCGGCACCAGCTCGCAGCCCATGTCGGAGGGCTCGACGAGGCGGCGCTCCGAAGCAGCGGGCTCGTGCTGGAGCGCAACCTGCAGCAGCCGGAGACGCTGAGTGTCGGCCAGGTGCGCGTCGGACAGATGTTGATCAGCTATTTCGGCGTGCAGTCGCTGACCACGAACAACAAGGGTCAGCAGGTCTACGGCGGCTCGCGACTGCTCGTATGCCGGGGCGGATTCGAGGCCGTGCTGCTGCGGGCGCCGACCAACGCGATCCGGCTCGCGATCGTGCAGGTTCGCAAGTACCATCAGGCGGCGTTCGAATCGTTCCCGGGCCTGTTTGCGTCGCGCTGCAACTACGATGTCGTGCAAGGCGCCGACGATCAGGGCCGCTGGCGTTCGGGCGTGCTCGAGCAGTCGTGGCGCATCGGCGGGGCCAGTGCCGCCGAGCTGCTGGCGTTGCGCGCGTTTCGCGAGGATCCGGCGCTCGACGCGGCGCGCT
>CALLYQ010000401.1 GCA_937858875.1 uncultured Lautropia sp.
GGCCAACCACGTATTCCTGCTCGGCGACCTGTTCGAGGCGTGGGTCGGCGACGACCAGCCCGACGCAGTCGCCGCCGACGCGATCCGCGCGTTCGCGCAGATCTCCGAAACCGGACGCAAGCTGTACGTGATGCGCGGCAACCGCGATTTCCTGCTCGGCAGAGTGCCACCGGCAGCCGGACAAGGAACGGCGGCGGCCGAGCCCGGCGCCCAGGCGCAGGGTTTCGTCGAACGCAGTGGCGCGACGATGCTCGACGACCCGTGCACGATCGAACTGTTCGGCGAGCCGGTCGTGCTCGCCCATGGCGATGCGCTGTGCACCGACGATCACGACTACCAGAAGATCCGGGCGGTCGTGCGAGGCGACGCCTGGCAGACGCAGTTCCTCACGCGGCCCCTGGCCGAGCGGCTGGCGCTCGCCAGGCAGCTGCGCGAACAGAGCGAGCAGGTCAAGGCCAGCCGCTACGAGATCAGCGACGTCGCGCAGGCTGCGGTCGACGCCACGCTGCGCGCCGCCGGCGCACGCGCGATGATCCACGGCCACACGCACCGGCCGGCTTGCCACGAATGGCAGCTCGACGGTGGCCAAGCACACCGTTGGGTGCTATCCGACTGGGATGCAGCCATCGGCCGCGGCGGCTTCCTGCGCGTGGACCGCAACGGATTCGCCCGCCTGCCGACCCAGGGCCTGTCCACACCGTGAGCAGGTCCTAGTCGACCATCCGGTTCAATGCGCCGGCATCGAGCGGCGCGCAGCATTCGTCGAGATCAGCAGCACCCATCTGCTGCAGGCAGCGCTGCATGCGCTCGATCTGCCGGTCCTGCTCGGCCACGTGGTCGATCAGGCGATGCAGCGCCTGCGCCAGCGGATCGTCGGCGCCACGAGTGATCGCGTACGCGGCGAAACCGGCCTGCGCCGGCGCTTCGGTCGTGTCCCGCATGTCGTCGTCGCGGCGCACGACGCGCCGATCGCCGTGGCCCCGGCCGGCACTGCCTTGACCACCACCGAATTCGAGCCGATTCGCGCGCCGGCGCCGACCGTGAAAGGCCCCAGCACCTGTGCGCCGGCACCGACGACGACGCCGGCTTCCAGCGTCGGATGGCGCTTGCCACCGTTCAGCGACGTGCCGCCGAGCGTCACACCCTGGTAGATCGTGCAGTCGTCGCCGACTTCGGCGGTCTCGCCGATCACGACGCCCATGCCGTGGTCGATGAACACCCGCTTGCCGATCCGTGCGCCCGGATGAATCTCGATGCCGGTCAGGAAACGCCCGATGTGCGAGACGGCGCGTGCCGGCGTGACGAGCCCGGCTTGCCATAGATAGTGGGCAAGGCGGTGCACGAGCACCGCGTGCAGGCCCGGGTAACAGAGCAGCACCTCGAGCGACGAGCGCGCCGCCGGGTCCTTGGCGCGAATCGTCGCGATGTGTTCGCGTAAGCGTTCGAACATTGATCTATCCCTGGTCGTGCTGCACCGCCTGGTCGGGCAGATCCGCTTGCCGGCGACGCGCGCCGTGGATGTTGCCGTCGGCAAGCTTCAGGATCTGCGTGCAGACGCCGCGCAGCAGCGCCACTTCCTCGACTTCGAGCCGCGTGCGTCCGAACAGGCGGCGCAGCCGCGGCATCAGTTTCTTCGGGTGCGCCGGATCGAGGAAGCCGATCCGCACCAAGGCTTCCTCGAGGTGTCCGAACAGCCCTTCGACCGCCGCCAGCGAAGCCAGGGTGCTCTCGCCCGAAACACCGGTCTCGCGAGCGCCTCCTGCCCTCGCCGCGCCGTCGGAGTCATCGAGCGGTTCGAGCCGGTCGACCGAACGCAGGCAGTAGGCAACGATCTGCGCCGCCTGCGCAAGGTTCAGCGAGTGGTAGTCGGTGGCACCGGGTATGCTGCACATCGACTGGCAGAACAGCGCGTCCTCGATCGACAGGCCATTGCGCTCGGTGCCGAAGACGAAGGCCACGCGGGATTCCGACGCACCGAGCAACTGCGCGCGCACGTCGCGCGCGATCGCTTCGGGCGGCTGCGGCATCGGCCCGAACTCGCGCTCGTCGGCACTGACCGCGACGGCATGCGTGAACGGGGCCAGCGCCGTCGCGAGCTCGTCGGCCACGACCGCCTCGCGCAGCACGTCGAGTGCCCCACTGGCGCGCGCGATCGCTTCGGGATGCGACAGCACGCGCGGCAGCCGCGGCGCCACGACGACGAGCCGGTGCAGGCCCATCGTGCGCATCGCGCGCGCGACGGCACCGACGTTGCCCGGGTGGCTGGGCCGCACGAGGACGAACGCCAGGCGTTCGAACCACGCTGGCGCGGGGCGATGCAAGGCGGACAGCTTCGATCCCTTACAATGGCGGATTGCACTTCGAGACCCGCTTTCGGGGTCGTAGACCATGCACCCGATGCTGAACGTGGCGGTCCGGGCGGCGCGCCGCGCCGGCCGGATCATCAATCGCGCGAGCCTGGACCTCGATACGCTGAAGATCGCGCGCAAGCAGCGCAACGACTTCGTGACCGAGGTCGACCACGCGTCGGAACAGGCGATCATCGAAACGCTGCTGACCGCGTATCCGGGCCACGCGATCTTAGCAGAGGAGTCCGGCCACACGGCAGGCGGAAAACCGGCCGACGGCCGCACCGAACAGGTGCGCGCAGCCGAGAACATCTGGATCATCGATCCGCTCGACGGCACCACGAACTTCATCCACGGCTTTCCGCAGTACGCGATCTCGATCGGGCTGATGCAGCGCGGCGTGGTCACGCAGGCGGTCATCTACGACCCGACCCGTGACGAACTGTTCACCGCCAGCAAGGGTGCGGGCGCCTTCCTCAACGACCGGCGCATTCGCGTGTCGAAACGCGCACGGCTCGACGAAGGCCTCGTCGGCACCGGCTTCCCGTTTCGCAAGGTCGACCATCTCGACGACTACCTCGAGATGCTGCGCTCGGTCACGATGAAATCGGCCGGCGTGCGCCGCGCCGGTGCCGCCGCGCTCGATCTGGCCTACGTGGCCGCCGGCCGGCTCGACGCCTTCTTCGAGATCGGGCTGGCGCCCTGGGACATTGCCGCCGGAAGCCTGCTGATCACCGAAGCCGGTGGCCTGATCGGCGACTTCACCGGCGAAGGCGACTACCTGTTCTCCGAGCAGCTCGTCGCGGGCTCGCCGAAGGTCTTCGTCGGCATGCTCGCCGCCTTGCGTCCCGCTTCCGATGGCGCCGCGACCAGCGGCTGAGGGCCGATCCTTTCGGTACGCGCCAGCCAGGCGGCCAGTCCGTCGCCGTTCAGCCTGATGTCCAGGTCGAAGATGCGCAGCCAGTCATCTTCGCCGCCAGCCCAGCCCTGACGCCGACCCTCGGCCAGGATCAGGTCGCGCACGCCGTCGCGCAGGCACCGACGCAGCGAGCCGGGGCCCTCATCCAGCGTATCGACGGCGGCTCCTTCGAACCGGCAGGCGCAGGTCTTCCCGAGAACGACCAGCGCATCGATCTGTCGGTGCAGGTCATCAGCCAGCCGTTCGACATCGCTGACCGGGCCGTAGTGTGTCAGGCAGGCGGCCCGCGCCTGCAGCGCGACGATCCGGTCGATCGATCGGTGCAACGCCGGCGGATCGAACTGGATCGGCGTGGTCGTGGGCACGACGAACTGGCAATCGCCGACGTCGAGTTCGCGATACGACAGCCCGAAGGTATCTCCGGTAAAGACGACCCGCGCCCGCGTATCGAACAGGCACAAGTGGTGGCTGGCATGCCCCGGCGTGTCCAGCACCTCGAGGCGGCGTCCGTTCAGCTCGATGGCCGCTCCGTCGGGCGCTTCGACGACGCGCTGCGCGGGCACCGGCAGGATCTCGCCGTACATGCGGTGGGCGGCCTCGGCACCGTAGACCTCGATCGTGCCGGCGATGAGCCTGGACGGATCGATCATGTGGCGCACGCCACGCGGATGAACCAGCAGCCGGGCCGCCGGCATCAGCCGCATCAGCTCTCCGGCGCCGCCTGCATGGTCGAGATGCACGTGGGTGAGCACGATCCAGTCGACGTTCTCCGGGCCGAGCCCGAGGCCGGCCAGCGCGTCGAGCACGCGCGGCACCGACTCGTTGACACCGGTGTCGACGATCGCAACGCGACCGCCCTCCTCGATCAGATGGATCGCATCGAGGCGCGGGCGAACGAAACCCGAATCGACGACGTGGATCCCGTGTTCGACCAATTGCTGCATCTACGACTCCGCTTTGCTGCCTCGACTGCCTGCCGTACCGGCCCCGGCCTCGCTACCTGCTTCCGGCCAGGCCAAGCAGTTCCTCGATCCCGCCGGGCGGCTCGAAGCGACCGTCGCGCTGGATCAGCCGCGTCGGCCCGAGCATCGCCCTCTCGGCGACCGGGTGGTGCGTGTCGCCGGGGTAGCAGACGACGCGGCGCCCGTCGAGCTGGAACGGCTCGGGTTCGATCAGTGCCGGCTTGCGCAGACGCGCGGCGTCGAGCACCTCGGCCGCAGACCGGCAGGCGGCCAACTGCAACAGGCTCATGATCTGCGGTGGACCGAGCGTGATCTCGCCTGCCGCATAGCGCCGCAGCGCGATGCCCGGATTCAGCCATTCGCCATGGACCGCCTCGTGATCGTCGATGCCGGCGCTCTGCCCGGCAGGCAGCGCGGCAACGAAGAAGCGCGTATCGAAACGCCTGCCGGCAGTCATCGACGGCACGCGCGGCGTGATCCATCGCGACCACGGCACCAGCGCCTCGGTGTCGATCTGCAGTTCGAGCGCGGTCAGCAGCTCGCAGAAACTGCGGCCTTCGCGCAGCATCGACCAAGCGCGCTCGCCGGCGATCGCCTCGGCGATGCGGCCGGAGGCCGGTATCGCGTCGCGCGCGAGCAGCACGCGGGCTTCCTCGAAGGTTTCGCGGCAAGCCGCATAGAACAGCCCGGCCGAGGTGGCGAGTTCGCCGTCAGGCTCACCCAGCATCTCGTGAAGACGCTCGTGCGGGCCGCCGATCGTGCACAGCGCCGCCTCTTCGCAATCTTCGCGGTCCAGCTTGCCGCCGGGAAAGACGTGCGCACCACCGAGCACTGACGAACGTTCGTGACGGCGCAGCATGTAGACCTCGAGTCCCGGCGCGCCGTCGCGCAGCAACAGAACCGTGGCCGACGGGCGCGGTATCGGTGCCGCCGGATCGCTCAGCTTCTCCATTTCGCTTGTCCTGGATCGATCCCCAATGATGCCGCAGTTTGCTGCAGCGCCGAAACGACGGGCGCCCGGCTGCCGGGCGCGCACCACCCGGCGCGGGGACTGGCCGCCAGCCGTCGGACGCGACAGCCCTTTCGGCCGAATGGGAACGCCGTACGTCGGGCCGCCCGACGGCCCGAATGCGCGCGCGCATATTCTGGCCGGACAAGGCAATAAGTCACGAATCGCCCATATCGGGGTCTGGAGCCAGGAACCGAATGTTCCGCACAATCTCTGCGCGCATTGCCATCCCGGTCATCGCCTGCGTCATCGCGTTGTTCGGCGTGCTGAGCGCGGCCGCGCTGTACTTCGTGCGCAAGGACTTGCGCGAAGGCTCGGGCGAACAAGTGGCCGCGCTCGTCGAACGCGCGGCCAACGACATCGACGCCCGGCTGTCGACGCGGATCGGCGCACTCGAAGCAGCCGCCCGGCGCTTTCGCGCGCCCGGCGACACGATGGACGAAGCCGCCGCCGAAGAGTTCCTGCGCGAACAGATCACCCTGGTCTCGCTGTACAACGGCCTGATGCTGTTGTCGCCGGAAGGTCTCGTCATTGCCGACTGGCCAGCCGTGCCGGGGCGACGCGGCATGGATTTCAGCAACCGCGATTTCTTTCCCCGTTCCCGCGACTCGGTCCGAACGCACGTCTCGGAGCCGTTCCGCACCGCCTTCGGCGATCGCCCGGCCTTCGCCGTGGCGACGCCCGTGCATGACAGCGCCGGACGCGTCATCGCGCACCTGTCGGGCTCGATCGAACTGCTGTCTAACGAGTTCCTCGACGAGGTCAGGCACGCGCGGATCGGCCAGAACGGTCGCTATCTGATCGCGACGAAGTCCGGCACGCTGATCGTGCATCCGAGCAACTCGCGGATCCTGAGCCCGGTCAGCAGGCAGAACGACGGGCCCGTGCTGGCGCGCGCACTCGACGGCTGGAGCGGATGGGCCGAGGGCCAGGACAGTGCGCAGCGCCCGGCCGTCGTCGCGTACCGGCCGCTGCGGCATGCCAACTGGGTCGTCGGCGGCAGCCTGCCGGCGGTCGAAGCCTACGAGCCGCTGCGTCGCGTGGAGTTCCTGATCCTGGCGGCGGCACTCATCGCGGCTGCGATCATCGCCGCGCTCGTGCCGATGCTGACCACGCGCAGCCTCGCGCCGCTGGGCAAGCTGCGAAACCAGATCGACGAGGTCAACTCGGGCAGCCGGGTCGGACGCGTTGCGGAGGCCGGCGCGCAGGAAATTCAGGTCGTGGCTCGGGCGTTCAACGCGCTGATCGAAAGCCGCGCGCGCGCAGAGACCTCGCTGCGCAACAGCGAAGCCTTCTACCGGACGCTGGCCGATCATTCGCCGGCGGGCATCCTGACGCTTTCCGAAAACGGCCAGTGCAGCTACGCGAACCACGAGTGGGTCCGGCTGACCGGCCATCCGGCGCCGACGGTGATCGGCATGCCGTGGCTCGACTACGTGGCCGACGACGAGCGCAGGTGCGCTGAAGGCGGCTGGCTGCGCGCCCGCGAGGCCGCCCAGCCGATCGAGTTCGAGACCCGCTTCGTGCGAAGCGACCGTTCGCTGCTGCATGCGCGCGTGCGGCTGTCGCCGATCCGCGAAGGCGGCCGCCGGCTCGGTTACCTGGCGACGGTCGAGGACGTCGGCCCGCAGCGCGAAGCGCATCGGCAACTGCTGCAGGAGAAGGCGCGCGCCGACACGATGCTGCTGGCCATGAGCGACGCGATCGCGCTGATCGGCGCCGATGGGCGCATCGACCGCGTGAATCCGGCCGCCGCCTCGCTGCTCGGCTGGGACAAGTCGGTCTGCGGCTTGCCGATGGCACCGCTGCTGCAGCTCTACAACGACGACGACGGCAGCCGCGTGTCGGCCGAACTGCTGATGGCGAGCGCACGTGTCGAATCGGACGAGTGGAGCTGCGAGACTCCCGCCTTCGGGCGCGTGCCGGTCGAAGTGCGCTGGTACCGCACCGACCCCGGCGAAGCGCTGGAGACGACCGAATCGCGCGAGCATCGCGGCGGCGTGCTGGTCGTGCGCGATGTCGCCGAGCGGCGCCGGCACGCGAAGCGGGTGGCCTGGCAGGCGATGCACGACAGCCTGACCGGGCTGGCCAACCGGCGCGCATTCGAAGAGGCGCTGGGGCAGGCGTTCTCGCGTTTCAGGCGACAAGGCACGCCGAGCGCGCTGCTGATGGTCGATCTCGATCGGTTCAAGCAGGTCAACGACACCGGCGGCCACGCTGCCGGCGACGAGATGCTGTGCCAGGTTGCAGCGCTGATCCGCTCGTCGCTGCGCAGCTCCGACCTGCCGGCCCGCCTGGGCGGCGACGAGTTCGCGATCCTGCTGCCCGGCGCGACGCGGGCGGCGCCGGTGAGCGAGGAGGAGGCCT
>CALLYQ010000402.1 GCA_937858875.1 uncultured Lautropia sp.
GGGAATCAGCATCGAGATCGGCTGGCCGAGCAGCGCCGCCTCGGCCTCGATCCCGCCGACACCCCAGCCGACGACGCCAAGACCGTTGACCATCGGCGTGTGCGAGTCGGTACCGACCAGCGTATCGGGAAAGGCCCAGCCGTCGCGCGCCGTCACGACGTTGGCCAGGTACTCGATGTTGACCTGGTGGCAGATGCCGGTGGCCGGCGGCACGACGGAGAAGCGGCCGAAGGCCTGCTGGCCCCAGCGCAGGAACTGGTAGCGTTCGCGGTTGCGCTGGTAGTCGAGTTCGTTGTTGCGCGCCAGCGCGTCGGGGCGGCCGAAGACGTCGACCTGGACCGAGTGGTCGATCACCAGGTCGACCGGAATCAGCGGATCGAGGGCAGCGGGGTCGCCGCCGTGCTCGGCGACGGCGTGCCGCATCGCGGCCAGGTCTACGACCGCCGGCACGCCGGTGAAGTCCTGCATCAACACGCGGGCCGGCCGGAATGCGATTTCTCGTTCGCCGCCGCCGTCGCGTCCGCCCCGCCAGCGGGCCAGCGCCGCGATGTCGTCGTCGCTGACGCTGATGCCGTCGTTGTGGCGCAGCAGGTTCTCCAGCAGCACCTTCAGCGAATACGGCAGCCTCGAGACACCGAATTCGGCTTCGAGCGCACCGAGTCGCTGGATCCGGCAACGTTCGCCGCCGACCTCGAGAACCGCACTTGCATCGATTCCGGCCATCTCGTCGCACCTCCAGAAGGACATCAAACATCGGTATCGAGCTTAGACCCGAGGCGTGCATAGCGCGCCGGTGCCGCACCTGAGCCAAGGGTTGTCTCAGCCGGGTAGCGTGGCTTCGCTCGTCTGCATCCGCCAGGCGGCGACCACCGTCGAAGCACAGATCGCGGCAAGGATCAGGAACGTCTCGCCGAAGGCGCGCAGTTCGTCGCCGGGATGCACGCCGAGTCGCCATTCGAGCAGCACACCGACGCTGGCCACGCCGATCGCGCCGCCGAACTGGCGGTAGAACGAAGCCTGGCTTGCCGCCTGGGCGAACTCGGCGCGGGGCAGCCCGCGCGTGCTGCCGAGCGTCAGCGACGGCAGGACCAGCGCCAGGCCGATGCGCCCGAGAACGATCAGCAGCACGATCGTCAGCCATGAGCTGCCGTTATCGACGATCGCCAGCAGCGCGAGCGACAGCGCGATGACGGCGACGCCGACCGTGACCAGTTCCGCAGGCGGACGGCGGTCCGCGAGCCGGCCGGCGAGCGGGACCGTCGCGGCCAGCACCAGCCCGCCAGGCATCAGCGCAAGCCCTGACGCGGTGGGAGAGTATCCGAGCGCGATCTGCAGGAACACCGGCAGCAGGTAAGTCGAGCCGAACAGGCTCACGCCGTATCCGAAGGCAACGATCGAGCCCATCGAGAACTGGCGGTAGCGCATCAGTTGCACGCGCATCAGCGGATCGCCGCTGCGCAACTGCCACCACGCGAACAGTGCCGCGACCAGCAGCCCCGCTGCCAGCCAGGCGACTCCCCGGACAGCGCCGCCGGCATGCTGCATGCCGACGATTCCGAACAGCAGCATCCAGGTCGCGGCGGTCAGCAGGGCCAGGCCCGGCCAGTCGATGCGCTGGCCGGCCTGGGTGAAGCTCGACTGCCACGGCAGGTAACGCGCGGCGAACACCAGCGAGGCCAGGCAGAACGGCACGACGAAGAAGAAGATCGCGCGCCAGCCGAAGCCCTCGACGAGCAGTCCGCCGATCGTCGGCCCGATCGCCGGGGCGAGCACGACGCCGAGGCTGAACAGGCCGGCGGCGCGTCCCTGTTCGTGGTGCGCGAACATGCGCAGGATCAGGATCGACGGAATCGGCTGCAACACTCCGGCAGCCAGCCCTTCGATGACCCGTGCCGCGATCATGACCTCGAAGCTGGGGCTGAAGCCGCCGAGCAGGCCGCCGAACATCAGCAGCACGGCGGCTCCCGTATAGGCTGCGCGCAGCCCGAAGCGCCCCAGCAACGCCGGAGTCAGCGACATCGCCAGCGTCATCGGGACCATGAAGCCGGTAGCGACCCATTGTGCACGGTCCTGGCCGACGCCGAAGGCCGCGATCATGTCGGGCACCGCGACGTTGACGATCGTCGACGAGACGATCGCCGCGATCATCGCGATCATCGATGTGAACAGCACGCGCCAGCGGTACTTGTCGCCGTAGCGTCGCCGCAGTTCGTCGGCAGTGGTCTGGGGCAGTTCCGGCTCCCGTCGGTTCGTCGCGAAGGCCCGGCGGGCCGGGAGGCGAACGATGATACCGCCCGACCTTGCACCGACTTCCGCGTCCGCCCGCGCGGCCCCTTGCCAGGGCCCGACGGGCTGCTAGACTGCCCGCCTCATGAGAACCTCCGAGCGTAGCGGACTGGCTGCGGTCAGCCTCGCGGCACTGGGTGTCGTCTTCGGCGACATCGGGACCAGTCCGCTCTATGCGTTCAAGGGGGTCTTCGGACCGGTACACGGGATCCCGTTGACGCCGGCCAACGTCTACGCGGCGCTGTCGATGATCTTCTGGACAGTCATGCTGATCGTCTCGCTGAAGACCGTGACCGTGATGCTGCGTTTCGACAATCGCGGCGAAGGCGGCGTGCTCGCACTGTTGTCCTGGTGCGTGAGCGCCCTGCGCGGGCGTCCGCGAACGACCTGGCTGGTCACGATGCTCGGCGCCTTTGCGGTGTCGCTGTTCTATGGCGACGCGGCGATCACGCCGGCGATCTCGGTGTTGTCTGCAGTCGAAGGCCTGTCGATCGCGGCACCCGCACTGGACCGTTTGGTGCTGCCGCTGTCGATCGGCATCATCGTCGGGCTGTTCCTGCTTCAGCGCAACGGCTCGGCTGCGGTCGGCGCGCTGTTCGGGCCGGTGATGCTGCTGTGGTTCGCCACGATCGCGGTGCTCGGCGGGATCGCAGTGCTCGCCAACCCTGGAGTCCTGGCCGCGCTCGATCCCCGCTACGCGATGGCCTTCATCATCGGCCATCCGGGCCTGGCCTTCATCGCCGCCAGCGCCGTCTTCCTTTGCGTGACCGGCGCCGAGGCGCTGTACGCCGACATGGGGCATTTCGGCCCGAAGCCGATCCGGCTGGCCTGGTTCGTGCTCGTGCTGCCGGCGCTGACGCTGAACTACTTCGGACAGGGCGCGCTGGTGCTCGCCGATCCGCAGGCGGTCAGGAATCCGTTCTTCCTGCTCGCGCCGGAGGGCATGGTGCTGCCGCTGGTCGTCCTGGCGACGGCGGCGACGGTCATCGCCGCGCAGGCCGTGATCACCGGCGCATTCTCGGCCACCCAACAGGCTTCGCGGCTGAACTTCCTGCCACGACTTCGCGTGCTGCATACCTCCGACCGGACCCGCGGCCAGATCTACATTCCGCTGGTCAACTGGCTGCTGCTCGTCGTGGTGCTTGCATTGATGCTGGAGTTTCGCGATTCGACTTCGCTGGCGGCGGCCTATGGCGTCGCCGTGTCGGGTGACCTGCTGCTGGTCAGCATCCTGCTGCTCGTGACGCTGCCCCTGCAGTCGAACGTTCGCCTGCGCTGGCTGCTGCTGCCCTTCGCCGTGTTCGCATCGATCGAAACCTTCTTCTTCGCCGCCAACATCGCCAAGCTCTGGCACGGCGGCTGGGTCCCGCTGGCGCTCGCACTGGCGATCTTCACCGTGCTGACTACCTGGCGGCGCGGCACCGAGGTCATGCGCTCGAAGAAGGACAGCGGCCCGAAGGCGACGCTCGACGGCCTGTCGATCGACCTGTCGGGAATCCAGCGAGTGCCCGGTGCAGCGATTTTCTTCGCATCGTCGCGCGGCGGCTGCCCGAGCTCCTTCCTGCACAATCTGAAGCACAACGGCGTGGTCCACGAGACGACGATCTTCCTGACCGTGGAGTTCGACGATGTGCCGCACGTGATCGACGACGAACGCGTGCTTCTGATGCGAGGCGCGAACGGAATCATGCGGCTGATCGTCCACGTGGGCTTTCGCGAGAATCCCGACATCGTGGGAATCCTGCGTCTGGCCGCCCGCAAGGGGCTGGTCTGCGCCGTCGACGAAACCTCGTATTTCACCAGCAAGCCGACGATCGTGTCGGTGAGCCGGCGCGGCCCCTTCGGCTGGCGGCGCTCGCTGTTCGGATGGATGGTCCGCAACAGCGCGAGCGTGGCCGACTACTTCCGGCTGCCGGCGAATCGGGTGATCGAGCTGGGGACGCAGATCGCGGTGTAGCGTCCGGCCCGGCTCGCTGCCGTTTCAATCCAGCGTGATGTTCTTCGCCTTGATCACCTCGGCCCACTTCTCCCGGTCGCGCGCGACGAACTCGTCCATCTCGGCTGGCGTATTGGGGGCGAACGCGAGCAGGCCCTGACCTTCGAAACGCTTGCTGAAAGCCGGGTCGGCCAGGGCCGCGCCGACCGCCTCGTTCAGTCGGGCGACGATCGCCTCCGGCGTCGCCTTCGGCACCGAAACGCCGAACCAGGTGGCGGCCTCGAAGTCCTTCAGGCCGCTTTCTGCGAGCGTAGGCAATTCAGGCAGCACGGGCAGGCGTTCGCGGCCGGTGACTGCGAGCGCACGCACGCGGCCTGCCTGGATCAGCGGCAGCGCCGTGCTGACGACATCGAAAAAGACCTGGACTTCGCCACCGATGACCGCGGTGAGCGCCGGCGCACTGCCTTGATAGGGCACGTGCGCCATTTCGCTGCCGATCTCGCTGAGGAACAATTCGACGGCCAGGTGCAGTGGATTGCCGACGCCGACCGACGCGAAGTTCAGCTTGTCGGGGTTCGCCTTCACATACGCGATGAATTCGCCGATGTCTTTCGCCGGCACCGACGGATTCACGACGATGACCAGCGGCAGGTTGGTGACGAGCGCCACCGATGCGAAATCGCGCCGGGCGTCGTACTGCAGCTTGGGTCGCAGCAGGCCATTGAGGACAAGACTGGCGTTGCTGCTCAGAAACAGCGTGTATCCGTCGGGTTTCGACCGGGCGACCGTTTCGGCCGCGATGATGGTGTTCCCGCCGGGCTTGTTGTCGACGATGACCGGCTGGCCAAGCGTCTTCCCGATGTGCTCGGCAAGTGCACGCGCGACCTGATCGCCCGAGCCTCCGGGTGCGTAAGGTACGACGAGGCGTATCGGTCGGTCCGGAAAATCGTTCTGCGCGTGACCGACGAGCGGACTTGCCGCGAGTACCGAAAGTGTGACGAGGCTCGTACGTCTTGCAGGCCGGAAGGCTCTCATGTCGTTCTCCTCGAGGCAGCGTGTTCTGCCAGCCACGACTCGCGCAGCCGGTGCTTGGCTATCTTTCCATTGTCGTCGCGCGGCAGTTCGCCGCGAAATTCGATGGCTCGCGGGACCTTGTAGTTGGCAAGATGCGCGCGCAGGTGCGTGCGGATTCGATCGATGTCCGGTTGGGTGCCCTTCGCTGCGGCGATCACCGCCACAAGCGACTGGCCGTATTCGTCGTCCGGAACGCCGAACACCGCGCAGTCGGCGACCTCCGGCATCGCAAGCAGCATGTGTTCGATCTCGGCGGGATAGATATTCACTCCGCCGGAGATGACCATGTCCGTTGCCCGATCGCACAGGAATAGATAGCCGTCGTTGTCGACCCAACCGATATCGCCGAGCGTGACGAGACCGTCGCGTTCGACCGCTGCACGGGCCGGCGCGTTGTTCACGTACTCGAAATCCGGGAAGGCGGGTTGGCGAGCGAAGATGCGGCCGATCTCACCCGGGGCGCATTCCCGGCCATCATCGGCGACGATCTTCAGCCGCGCTCCGCCCACCGGGCGGCCGGCGCTGCCGGGTTTGCTGCGCGCCGATTCGGGGTCCTGCACGGTAATCATGCCGGTCTCGCTCGACGCATAGGTTTCGTAGATGACAGGCCCCCACCAGTCGAGCATCGCGCGCTTGACCTCGGGTGGGCATGGTGCGCCGGTGCAGGCGACGAAGCGCAGCGACGACAGGTCGTGGCGGCGGCGAACCTCATCGGGCAGGCGAAGCAGCCGCACGAACATGATCGGCACGAGGAACACGGTTTCGATCCGGTAGCGCTCGATCAGTTCCAGCGTCTGCCCGGCATCGAACCGCGGTGCGAGCACCATCAGCGAGCCCTGATCCAGTGCCTGCTGCGCGAACAGGCTGGGCGCGCTGTGGTAGAGCGGGGCCGACACCAGCGTGCGGATCTCCGGGCGGATTCCAAAGGTGGCGGCGACGACGGTTCGCATCGCCGCGAGCTGCTGCTCGCGCTCGTGTGCGGGCACCGCCTGCCGACGCACGCCCTTCGGGCGTCCGGTCGTGCCTGACGTGTAGGCCATGTGGCCACGAACGTTTCGCGTCGGGCCGGCATAGGGAGTCTGCCGTGCGAGCCAGGCTTCGTAGCGGTGAATGCGGCTGGTAGAAGAGGCAGAGGCGCCTGGCTGGGGGGCACCTGGCTGGTCTTGCAGCGGAGCCTGAATCGACTGTCCCGATGGATCGACCAGCAGGACAGGCAGCGACGGGGGCAGTTGCGCGGCGATCGTGGCGTGCAGGTCGGCGTGAATCAACAGCAGCTTCGCGCCTGAATCGTTCAGCAGGTGCAGGACTTCGTCGGCCTTGAAGTGCCAGTTGATCGGGCAGTAGAAGCAGCCGGCCACGCGGCACGCGCGAATCATGTCGGCGAATACCGGATCATTGCGAAGCATCACGGCGATGACGTCGCCATCTTCCATGCCGAGTGCAGCGAGTCCGCCGGCGAGACGCGATGCGCGCTCGTCGATCGTGGCGCCGCTGCGCGACAGTGGACGTGGGCTGGCGAACAGCAGATCGGCGGTCATGGCGTGCGAGGCAAAGGGCGATGTGTCCGCCCGATCATACGCGGCGATTCGCGACCAGGAAGTTCCTGCGCGGCTCGCACAACGACTCCGCCGGATCGCTTTCATCCTTGAGCGCTATGCCGCTTGTCTGTCGCCGTCGGGCTTCCTCGAGAAGCAGGCACAGGCGATGGGCGGCCTCCGCATAGGACAGTCCTTGCGGGCGGACGTTCGAGATGCAGTTGCGTTGTGCATCGAGACGACCGGGCCGCGGGTCCCAGGTGACATAGATCCCGAGGCTGTCGGGCGAACTCAATCCCGGCCGCTCGCCGATCAATACGACCACGATCGCCGCCTGCAGGCAGGCGCCGATCTCGTCGCCGATCGCAACCCGCCCCTGCCCGGCCACCGCGACCGGAGCGATCCGCCATTGCGCCGGCGAAGCACGCAGGCGCTTCAGCACGGCGCTCAACAGCGGAACGGCATGGCGCTGTACCGCGCGCGCCGACAAGCCGTCGGCGACGACGAAGACCAGGTCGGTCCGGTATGGCTCTGCATCGACCGGGCCCCCAGCGTCGGCCGGGCTCGCAGCGTCGGCCGGGCCCGCAGCGTCGGCCGGGCTCGCAGCGTCGGCCGCACCCGCGGCGCCGGCTTAGCTCTGCAGGCGCTCGCGGGATCCGTCGTCGAGCATGCGGCCGAGGTCGGGACGCCGCAGATAGCTCGCGCGGTCGGGGGCCGCGCTGTTCAGCGTCAGGCTCCGCAACCCGATCTCGTTCAGATCGGCGG
>CALLYQ010000403.1 GCA_937858875.1 uncultured Lautropia sp.
CCGGCGACCTGGCCCTGGACCTGATCGTCTGAACGACGCACGCGGCACGAGCACGCCGCTGTTCCACCCGATTCATCTGCCGAACCGACTGCCCGCCATGTCGCTGAAAATCCTGGTCGTCGACGACTCGCCGACCGAGCGTTGGTTTCTCGCCGACCTGATCGCCAAAGGGGGCTATCAGGTCACCACGGCCGCCAACGGCGAAGAGGCGCTCGAAATGGTGCGCAGCAATCCACCGAGCCTGATCGTCCTCGACGTCGTGATGCCCGGGCAGAGCGGTTTCCAGCTGACGCGCACGCTCGCCCGCGATCCCGACACGCAGTCGATCCCGATCATCCTGTGCTCGAGCAAGAACTCCGAAACCGACCGGATCTGGGGACTGCGGCAAGGTGCATCCGCCTACCTGACCAAGCCGGTGCGTCGCGAGCAACTGCTCGAGCGCATCGCCCAGATCGCGCAGGGAGCTCAGGCCACGCCGGCGGCGCCGACTGCGCAGGCCGATCCGAACGCCGGAGCGGTGCCGATCGCCCCGACCGCACAGGCTGCATCCGCCTGAGCGTCCGCCTCTTCCGTGCCGGGGCGCAGGCGCTCCGGCGAACCCGAGCCGACAGAATCCGATGAGCGATCGCAAGAAGAATCTCCGCGAGTTCCAGTCGCGGCTGTCCGAGCGACTGCGCCTGGCTGCCTCCGGCACCGGTGCGAGCGCCCGGCTCGGCGTGCAGGTCGGCGAACACCGGCTGCTGGTCGAGCTGGCCGAAGCCGGAGAAGTCGCGCCGCTGCCGGCGGCAATGGCAACGGTGCCGATGGCCCGCGACTGGTTCCGCGGGCTCGTCAACCTGCGCGGCGCCTTGTTCGCCGTATCGGACCTTGCGCGCTTCGCCGGCGGGGCGTACACGCCGGCGAGCCGCGAAGCGCGGCTGATCGCGTTCGCGCCTCGGCTCGGCATCAACGGCGCGATCGTCGTCGCCAGGATGCTCGGCTTGAAGAACGTCGGCGAAATGCAGGCGGTGCAGCCCGAAGCCGACGGGAGACGGCGCCCTGGCTGGCTCGGAACCGACTGGCTCGATGCCGACGGGCACCGCTGGACCGAACTGAGCCTCGCGAGGCTCGCCGCCGACGATCGCTTCCTCGCGGTCGGACTCTGATCCGGATACGAATGATGTTGAAAGTGGCGATGAAACTGCCCGGCGTCTTCCAGTCGCGTGGCCGCAGGCTCGAAGACGTTGCGCCGGACACCGCGTTGATCGCGGACCTGTTGCCCGACGATGACCTGCCGGACACGAGGCCGCACGACGGCATCGGCTACGACGAAGCCGGCATGGATGCCGGGCTCGGCGTCGACGACTCGTCGTTCGACGACAGCCAGATGCTGATCGGCGCCCCTGAGTCGCAAGGCCCGTCTGCAGCGAGCCGCAGCAGCGACGGTGACACGGCATCGCGGCGCGCGGCGGCGCCTTCGCGTCGCGCAGGGATCGGGCGCTTTCGAGGCGGCGCCTCGCACGCGGCCGGTACGAAGAAGAAGCGTTTCGTGATGCCGGTGATCGGCAGGCAGCCGCTGCACAAGCAGTTGCGGA
>CALLYQ010000404.1 GCA_937858875.1 uncultured Lautropia sp.
GAGAACTAGGTGCAGGAAGCGCTCGCGAAGATCGAGCGCTGTCGCACGCTCGGCGAAAGGCCGGGCGCGCTGTCATGGCATTTCATCGGTCCGATCCAGTCGAACAAGACGCGGCCGATCGCCACGAACTTCGACTGGGTGCACTCGGTCGACCGCGCGAGGATCGCGATGCGGCTCGGCGAACAGCGCCCGCTTCAGCTACCGCCGCTGAACTGCTGCATCCAGGTCAACGTGTCGGGCGAAGCGAGCAAGAGCGGCTGCGAACCGGGCGAGGCGCTCGAGGTCGCGCAGGCGATCGTCGCGCAGCCGCAGCTGCGATTGCGCGGCGTGATGGCGATTCCCGAGCCGACCGACGACGAAGCGCTGCAGCGTCGCCGTTTCGCAGCCGCGCGGGCGGTGCTCGAAACGCTGCGCAAGGCGCTGCCGGGCGTAGACACGCCGGGCGTCGACACGCCGGGCGTCGGCACGCTCGACACGCTTTCGATGGGAATGTCCGCCGACCTCGAAGCAGCGATCGTCGAAGGCGCGACGATCGTCAGGGTCGGCTCGGCCCTGTTCGGGGAGCGGCTGCGCAAGGCGACCGCCTGACCGGCCCGTGCGGCCGGCAAGGGAACAGGATCGTTGAGAGCGGCTTTCGCCGAGAGTCAGGCCATCGCCTTGACGGCGGCGGCCAGGCGGCTCTTGTAGCGCGACGCGGCGTTCTTGTGAACGACCTTCTTGTCGGCGATGCGGTCGATGATGCCTTGCGCGGACTGCAGCGTCTTCGTTGCGGCCTGCTTGTCGCCGGCTTCGATCGACTTGCGCACCGACTTGATCGCCGTGCGCAGGCGCGAGCGCAGGCTGCGGTTGTGCGCATTGCGCGCGACGTCCTGGCGGGCGCGCTTGCGCGCTGATGCAATGTTTGCCATGCGAGAATTCCGTTTCCGATCGCCAGGCTGGAAATCGCCTGGAAAGCCTTGAATAATAGCCGATTTCGCTGATGCATGACAAGCGACCGGCCCGCTCCCGCCGCTGATGCCGCCTCACACTCCCGCCGCTGATGCTGCCCTCGCATTCCCGCCGATGATGCTCCCCGCCTGCTCGCGCCGATGAATCTGCTGCGTGCCGCGGCCACTGTCAGCGGCCTGACGCTGCTGTCGAGGATCACCGGCCTGATCCGCGAGAACCTGACTGCCACGATCTTCGGCGCTTCGGCCTTCACCGACGCCTTTTTCGTCGCGTTCCGCCTGCCGAACCTGCTGCGACGGATGTTCGCCGAAGGCGCGTTCTCGCAAGCCTTCGTGCCGATCCTCGGCGAGATCAAGACGCGCGCCGAAACACCGACCGACGAGACCCAGCGCCAGCGAGCGGAGCACGAGCTTCGCCGCTTCGTCGACCGGATCGCGACCGCGCTGTTCGCCACGCTGCTGCTGGTCTCGGCCGTCGGCGTGATCGCCGCACCCTGGCTGGTCACGCTGATGGCCGCCGGACTTCGGCAGCAACCCGAGGCCTTCGCCGCTGCGGTGACGATGACGCGCTGGATGTTCCCGTACATCCTGTTCGTGTCGCTGGTGGCGCTGGCCGCCGGCATCCTGAATACCTGGCGACACTTCGCGATCCCCGCCTTCACGCCGGTGCTGCTGAACCTGTCGTTCATCGCGGCGGCACTGCTGCTCGCGCCCCATTTCGATCCACCGATCTACGCACTGGCCGCCGGCGTCGTGGTCGGCGGCGTCGCCCAGTTGGCAATCCAGGTGCCGGCGCTGGCGCGAATCGGCGTGCTGCCCCGCCTGGGCAATCCGCTGGCCGCCTTCTCGGATCCGGGCACGCGCCGCGTGCTGCGCCAGATGGGCCCGGCCGTGCTCGCCGTGTCGGTCGCGCAGATCAGCCTGATCATCAACACGCACATCGCGTCGCGACTCGCCGCCGGCAGCGTCTCGTGGATTTCCTACGGCGACCGGCTGATGGAGTTCCCGACCGCGCTTCTCGGCGTCGCGCTGGGCACGGTGCTGCTGCCGAGCCTGTCACGCGCCGGCAGCCTTGGACGCGACGACGAGTACCGGGCGCTGCTCGACTGGGGGCTGCGGCTGTGCGTCGTGCTGGCGGTGCCCTGCTCGATCGGGCTGGCGCTGATGTCCGAACCGCTCACCGCGCTGCTGTTCCACTACGGGCGCTTCACTGCCGACGACGTCGCGATGACGCGCGCGGCCGTCGTCTCCTATTCGGTCGGGCTGATCGGCCTGGTCTCGATCAAGGTCCTGGCGCCGGGCTTCTACGCCCGCCAGGACCTTCGCACGCCGGTCAAGATCGCCCTCTTCGTGCTGGTCGTCACGCAACTGCTGAACCTGGTGACGGTGCCCTGGCTGCGCCATGCCGGCCTCGCGCTGTCGATCTCGCTGGGCGCGCTGGCCAACGCCGGCTTGCTGCTGGGCGGGCTGTGGAAGCGCAGGTCCTGGCGGCCGCTGCCGGGCTGGCCGCAGTTCCTGCTGGCGACCGCGGCCGCTTCGGTCGCGATGAGCTCGGCGCTGGCCTGGTACGTGCCGCGTGTCGACTGGATCGCCATGCAGGCACAGCCCCTGCTGCGGATCGCGCTCGTGCTCGGAACCGTGCTCGGCGCCGGTGCGCTGTACATTGTCGTCTTGACACTGTTCGGCATCCGGCCCAGGCAATTTTTGCGCCGCAGCCGCGACTGAGCGGTGTGACCGAGGACCAGGAATCTGTAACGATGGAAATGCTTTTCATTGGCGGTGGCAACATGGCCGGGGCGCTGATCGGCGGGCTGATCGCGCGCGGCGCCGCCCCGACCGACATCGTCGTCGTCGACCCGTCACAGCAGCAACTCGATACGCTGACGAAGCGCTTCGAGATCCGGGCGCTGCCGGCGATCGACAGCGGCGCGATCACCGAGGGCGGCACGATCGTCTTCGCGGTCAAGCCGCAGCAGATGCGCGAGGCGGCCCGATCGCTGGCCGCGTCGATCACCGATCAATTGATCATCAGCGTGGCCGCCGGCATCCGGATCGGCGACCTTTCGCGCTGGCTCGGCGGGCACAGGCGCATCGTCCGGGCGATGCCGAATACTCCATCGCTGATCGGACAGGGCGTTTCCGGCTTGAGCGCGGCGCCCGATCTCGCCAGTGGCGACCGGCTTCTCGCCGAACGCGTGCTGGGTGCGGTCGGCGCGACCGTCTGGGTCGATGACGAGTCGAAGCTCGATGCGGTGACCGCGATCAGCGGCAGCGGGCCGGCCTACGTCTTCCTGTTCATCGAAGCGCTCGAGGGCGCCGCCGCGCAGCTCGGCCTGAATCCGGCACAGGCGCGCGTGCTCGCGCAGGGAACGGTCGCCGGTGCGGCGCAACTGGCGCTG
>CALLYQ010000405.1 GCA_937858875.1 uncultured Lautropia sp.
GCAACCGTTGATCGGCCGCAGCGAAGACTCGGCACGCACCGCCGCGGCCGAAGCCGCCGTGCGCCGGATCGAGAAGGTGATGGCCGTCCAGCCGAAGGACAAGCAGGCGGCTGCCGTGCGTTCCGAAGCCGCAGTGCACCTGCTCGACGTCTACAACCGGCGCCTGCACTACGGCGACCCTTCCGGTGAAGACACGGCCAGCATGCAGGCCGTGGCCGAAGCCGAACGCCAGTTGCGGCTCGAAGCGCTGGCCGCCGAACGCGACGAGATCTACCGGCTGCTGCGCACGCGCGAGATCGACGACGACCTGCACCGGCTGCTGGTTCGCGAGATCGACCTGATGGAGACGAGCCTGAGCCGGAAGCGGGGGCATTGAGCAATCGTCAAGCGCCATGCATAACCGGATTCCAGCAAGAACGATGTTTCGCGATGGCGTTGAGCATCGTCAGCAGCTTGCGCATGGCGGCCACCAGGGCGACTTTCTTGCGCTTGCCTGCGGCCACCAAGCGCTCGTAGAACGCCTTCAGGTTGTGTCGCACCGCGATCAAAGCGGCCATGTACAGCGTTCGTCGCACGCCCTGCCTTGAGCGGCGCCGGCTTGCGCCTGACCGGCCACCCCACCTCCGATGGCCGTGCCGCCCTCGGCCGGACCGGTGGTCGGCGACGTCGGGGTGGATCGTGTCGGTCGACGATGCCGGGGCCACCGTGGTTGGCGGATTCGACGCCGGTGGCGGATTTTCATCGGCCCGGGGACTTGTCACCGAATCCGGCTGCCACGACGAATGCGGCGGCGCATGCGACGCGCCATGGTGTTGCAGACATGCCGGCCCCCGAGCGAGCAAAGTCGGATCGACTCCTGGACAGCTTGCCGCAAAGCGTGGGCGCGCGCACGAAGCCCCTATGCACGCGCCCACATAGCTCGGCGCCCGAATTGCGGCGTGCGCGCTGCCTCCCGGGACACGCTGCAGGGCTATCATCGGGCTCCTTTCCGTCAATTCCCTTCGCCCGCATGGCATCGACGTCCGCATCGGACGGCGCACGCGGCCCGGCCTCCCCGGTGCTGATCGAAGCGCTTCGCCGCCGGCTGCAATCGCAGACCGGCCGAGCGGTGCGCCTCGTCGAAACCCACATCTCCTGGGTCCTGCTCGACGGGCAACACGCCTGGAAGATCAAGAAGCCGGTGCGGCTCGGTTTCCTCGACTTCGCCGACCTGGAAACGCGGCGCCGGTACTGCCTCGAGGAATTTCGGCTGAATCGCCGGCTCGCGCCGGAGATCTACGAGGCGGTCGTCGCGTTGCGCGGCAGCCCCGAGGACCCGCGGATCGCCGAGGCCGGCGTGGCCGATGCTGACGGCGACGCCGCCCCAGAGAACCTGGACAACGGACACGCAGCCGGATCCGGCCCTCTCGGCCCGCCGATCGAATACGCGCTGCGAATGAAGCAGTTCGCAGCCGGCGCGCTGTTCAGCGAAAAGATCGCCGACGGCAGCATCGAAACCTCGCAGATCGACCGCTTCGCCGAGCGGATCGCGGCCTTCCACGAATCGGCCGCGCGCGCCGGTTCCGACAGCAGCCACGGCAGTCCAGAAGAAATCGCAGCGACGATCGCGCAACTGCTGACCGGCCTCGACACGCAGCTTGGCGCCGACCGCTGCGCCGGGCTGCGCGCCTGGCTCGACGCCGAACGCACCAGGCTGCGCCCGATCTTCCAGCAGCGCCGCGCCGACGGCTGGATCCGCGAATGCCACGGCGATCTGCATCTGGCCAATGTCGTCGTGCTCGACGACCAGGTCACCGCGTTCGACTGCATCGAATTCGATCCTTCGTTGCGCTGGATCGACGTGCAGTGCGACATCGCGTTCCTGTTCATGGACCTGATCGCCCATGAGCGGGCGGACCTCGCCTACCGCTTCCTCGACGCGTGGCTGCAGCACAGCGGCGACCATGCAGGCGTCGACGTGTTGCGCTTCAACGCCGTCTACCGAGCGCTGGTCAGGGCACTCGTCGCGACGATCCGCCGTTCGCAAGGCTTCGACACAGGCGGCGCCGACTACTTCGCGCTGGCCGCCCGTCTCGCCGGCGACCGCACGCCGCGGCTGGCGATCACGCACGGGCTG
>CALLYQ010000406.1 GCA_937858875.1 uncultured Lautropia sp.
GCGGCCGGATCGTCGGGCTGCTCCGAATCGCCACCCGCCTGCTCGGCAGCATCCGAAGCATGCTGCGGCTCAGGCACCAGTGCCAGCGCCTTCGGCACCTCGAAAGCCATGCCGTGCCCGGTTTCCTGCGCGTAGATCGCCGACACGTTCTCGATCGGAATCGACACGTGGCGCGCGACACCGCCGAATCGCGCCTCGAACTCGATCAGCTCGTTCGAGATCTGCAGACGGTTCGTGGCCATGGCCGACACGTTCAGCACGATCTCGCCGTTGCGCACGAATTCGCGGGGCACCACCGTGCGCTCGTCGACGACCACGGCGATGTGCGGACGATAGCCGCTATCGGTGCACCACTCGTGGATGGCGCGAACCAGGTACGGCTTGGTGGACAGCTCGGCCATCAGCGGCGCATCACCTTTTCCGACGGCGTGAGCGCCTCGATGTAGGCCGGCCGCGAGAACAGGCGCTCGGCGTAACGCAACAGCGGCGCGGCGGACTTCGGCATCTCGATGCCGTAGTGGTCGAGGCGCCACAGCAGCGGCGCGATCGCGACGTCGAGCATCGAGAACTCGTCGCCGAGCATGAACTTGTTCTTGATGAAGATCGGCGTGAGCTGCGTGAGCCGGTCGCGCACCTGCTGACGCGCCTTCTCCATCAGCTTGGTCGCGTCTTTGGGCTGATCGCGGCGCTCGAGCTGCTGCACGTGGATGAACAGCTCGCGCTCGAAGTTGAACAGGAACAGCCGCGCCCGTGCGCGCATCACCGGGTCGGCCGGCATCAGCTGCGGATGCGGGAAGCGCTCGTCGATGTACTCGTTGATGATGTTCGATTCGTAGAGGATCAGGTCGCGCTCGACGAGGATCGGCACCTGCCCGTACGGATTCATGATCGAGATGTCCTCCGGCTTGTTGTAGAGGTCGACATCGCGAATCTCGAAATCCATGCCCTTTTCGAACAGCACGAAACGGCAGCGCTGGGAAAAGGGGCAGGTCGTGCCGGAATACAACACCATCATTTGAGGGTCTTCCTGAAGGTCCTGGCCTTGGTAGGGCCGAAAAAAACTTCAGGGTGAGCCAACCGGACCCACCCTGAGAAACGATCGCTGCCGGTGCCTCGCCGCTACTTGATGTCTTTCCAGTACGCGCGATTGAGCATCCAGGCGAATACGGTGAACACCCCCAGGAACAGCAGGACCCAGACGCCGAGCTGCTGGCGCTTCTGCGCCGTGGGATCGGACATGTAGGTGACGTAGGCGACCAGGTCGCCGATCTGGTTGTCGAACTCGGCCTGCGACATCGAGCCGCCTTCGAGCGGGCCCAGCGTCCAGTGGCGCGAAGCATGGTGATTCGTGCCCTGGAGTTGTTCCTGCGTTTCGGTGCGGATGCCCGAGGAATCGAAGTTCACGAGGTTCCGCACGAAGCCGGTGACCTGGCCGTCGTCGTTCTTGACCTCCCGGATCTCTTCGAGCGACGCACCCCGCGTGCCCTGGAGTTCCCAGAACACGTGCGGCATGCCGACGTTCTCGAACAGCGCGTTGTTCCAGCCGGTGGGCCGCGTGGCATCGCGGAAGTACGAACGCAGGTAGGTGAACAGCCAATCGGAACCGCTGCCCGCGTGCGAGGACCGTGCCCGCGCGATCACCGACAGGTCGGCCGGATTCGCACCGAACCATTCCTTGGCGCGCTCGACCGGCATCGCGATCTTCATCGGATCGCCGACGCGATCGGTCGTGAACATCAGGCTCTTCTTGATCTGGTCTTCGGTCAGGCCGATGTCGGTCAGGCGGTTGTACCGCATCATCGACGCGCCGTGACAGTTCAGGCAGTAGTTGACGAACAGCTTCGCGCCGTTCTGCAGCGAAGGCTGCTGCGTGAGCTTGTCGGTCGGGAACGGGTCGAGCGCAAAGCTGGCCTCGGCTGCCGAAGCGCTGCCGACCACGCAGGCCAGCACGAGTGCAGCCAGCGATTCGAGGATTCTCTTCTTCATTTCCGATTCACTCGTCTGGTTCAGTGCGCGGCGAACGTGAGCCGGTCGGGAACCGGCTTGAACTGGCCCATGCCGCTCCACCACGGCATCAGCAGGAAGAACGCGAAGTACAGCAGCGTGCCGATCTTCGAGAACAGTTCGTTCGTCGGGGACACGGGCTGCACGCCGAAGTAGCCGAGCACGAGGAACACGATGACGAAGGCCGCGTAGACGTACTTGTGCCAGTCGGGACGGTAGCGGATCGACTTGACCGGGCTGTTGTCGATCCACGGCAGCGCGAACAGGATCATGACCGACGCGCCCATCGCGACGACGCCCCAGAACTTCGCGTCGACGACGAAGAAGCCGATGATCAGCACCCCGCAGGCGGCGATCGTGATCAGCCGCGTGAGGGCGTTGCGCGCACTGAACAGCGCCAGCAGCGCGAACGCGATCAGGAACGGCGTCATCCAGTACAGCAGGAAGTCCTCGGTCGTGGCGCGCAGGATCGAGTAGAACGGCGTGAAGTACCAGACCGGCGCGATATGCGGTGGCGTGACCAGCGGGTCGGCCGGGATGAAGTTGTTGTATTCGAGGAAGTAGCCGCCGAACTCGGGAGCGAAGAACATGATCGCCGAGAACGCCATCAGGAACACCGCCACGCCCAGGATGTCGTGCACCGAGTAATACGGGTGGAACGGAATGCCGTCGAGCGGCACGCCGTTGGCGTCTTTCTTCTCCTTGATCTCGATGCCGTCGGGGTTGTTCGAGCCGACCTCGTGCAGCGCGATGATGTGCGCGACTACCAGTCCGAGCAGCACCAGCGGCACGGCGATCACGTGGAACGAGAAGAAGCGGTTCAGCGTGGCGTCGGACACCACGTAATCGCCGCGGATCCAGATCGACAGTTCGGGGCCGATGAACGGGATCGCCGAGAACAGGTTGACGATCACCTGCGCGCCCCAGTACGACATCTGGCCCCAGGGCAGCAGGTAGCCCATGAA
>CALLYQ010000407.1 GCA_937858875.1 uncultured Lautropia sp.
CGCCCTCCTCCGCCGGCTGGAAGATGAAGTTCACCGTGCCGTCGAAGTCGTGATGGCGGGCGAGATGGCGCGCGGCGCCGAGCAGCATCGTCGTGTGGCCGTCGTGGCCGCAGCCGTGCATGCAGCCGGCCTTGCGCGAGCGATGCGCGAAATCGTTGTCCTCGTGCATCGGCAGCGCGTCCATGTCGGCGCGCAAACCGACGGTGCGCGCGCTGTGCGTCTCGCGGCCGCGGATCACGCCGACGACGCCGGTCTTGCCGATGCCCCGATGCACTTCGTCGACGCCCCAGCGTGCGAGCTGGCGTGCGACCAGTTCGGACGTGAAGTGCTCCTCGAAGCCCAGTTCCGGATTCGCATGCAGTTCGTGGCGGATCGCCGTGAGTTCGCGCTGCCACTCCCGGATCGCAGCCAGGGCCGGGTGCTGTCCGAGCCAGTTGCCGCGTTCTGCGGCGAGTTCGTCACGGGCGTTCATCACGAGCGGGCGCTTTCGTGCAGGGTGGAGCGGGACATCGTCAATGAGCCGCGACGGCGCGGTCGATTCGCAGGCGCGGATCCACGGCGAAATACAGCATGTCGACGATCAGGTTGATCACGACGAAGACCAGTGCGATCAGGCACAGGTAAGCCGCCATGATCGGGATGTCGGCGAACTGCACGGCCTGGATGAAAAGGAGCCCCATGCCCGGCCACTGGAATACGGTTTCGGTAACGATCGCGAAAGCGATGATCGAGCCGAGCTGCAAGCCGGTGACCGTGATGACCGGCACCAGCGTGTTCTTCAGCGCGTGGCCGAAGTGCACGGCGCGGTCGGACAGGCCGCGCGCGCGGGCGAACTTGATGTAGTCGGTGCGCAGCACTTCGAGCATCTCGGCGCGCACCAGCCGCATGATCAGCGTCAATTGGTACAGGCACAGCGTGATCGCCGGCAGCAGCAGGTGCAGCAGGCCGTCGCGCGTGAACAGGCCGGACGTCCACCAGCCGATCGAGACCGTCTCGCCGCGCCCGTAGGACGGGAGCCAGCCCAGCACGACGGCGAACGCGAGGATCAGCAGGATGCCGATCAGGAAGGTCGGCAGCGAGACGCCGATCAGCGACGCAGCGAGGAACAGCTTGGACAGGAAACCGTTGCGCAGCGCCGTATAGACGCCGAGCGGCACGCCGATCGCCAGCGCCAGCACCGCAGCCGCCAGCGACAGCTCGAGCGTGGCCGGAAAGCGCTCGACGATCAATGTGGAGACCTTGCGCCCCTGGCGATACGAAATGCCGAACTCCCCCTGCGCGGCATTGCCGAGGAAGTGACCGAACTGCACGTAGAAAGGCCGGTCGAGTCCGAGGTCGCTGCGCAGTTGCTCGCGCTCGGCCGGCGTGGCGTCCTGGCCGACCATCGACAACACTGGGTCGCCGACATACTGGAACAGCGAGAACGCGATGAACGCGACGACCAGCATGACGACCGCGGCCTGCAGCAGCCGGCGGACGACGAAGGCGAACATCGCGTGCCGACGACCGCTGTCTGTCGGCCTCGGTCAGCGGGCGGCGAGCCAGCGCTCGGCCAGCCGCACCCAGTAGCTCGCGCCGATCGGGATCAGTTCGTCGTTGAAATCGTAGTTCGGGTTATGCAGCATGCACGGGCCCATGCCGTGGCCGGCCTCGCGGTGGTCGCCGCTGCCGTTGCCGATGACGACGTAGCAGCCCGGCTTCTCGAGCAGGAAGAAAGCGAAGTCTTCGGAGCCCATCGTGGGTTCGAACTCGAACACGTTGTCGGCGCCGACGACGTCGACCATGACCTCGCGGCAGAAATCGGTCTCGGCCTCGTGGTTGATCAGCGGCGGATAGTTGCGCACGAACTCGAATTCGACTTCGCAGTCGAAGGCGGCGGCCGTGTGCTCGGCGATCGCTCGCATCCGCGCTTCGATCAGGTCGATGGCCTCGACACTGAAGGTGCGTACGGTGCCCTGGATCTCGGCCGAATCGGGCACGACGTTGCGCGCTTCACCGGCGTGGATCATCGTGACCGACAGCACCGCCGATTCGATCGGCCGCTTGTTGCGCGTGATGATCGTCTGGAACGACTGGACCATCTGGCAGGCCACCGGTATCGGGTCGACGCCGTTATGCGGCATCGCTGCGTGCGCCCCCTTGCCGCGCACCAGGATCCTGAATTCGTTGGCCGAGCCCATGACCGGCCCCGATTTCAGCGCGAACTGGCCGGCTTTCAGCCCGGGCCAGTTGTGCATGCCGAAGACGGCTTCCATCGGGCATTTGTCGAACAGCCCGTCGTTCATCATCACGCGTGCACCGCCACCGCCTTCCTCTGCCGGCTGGAAGATCAGGTAGACGGTGCCGTCGAAGTTGCGGTGCCTGGAGAAGTGCCGGGCGGCGGCGAGCAGCATGGCCGTATGGCCGTCGTGGCCACAGGCGTGCATCTTTCCCGGGTGCTTCGACGCATGCTCGAACTTGTTGTGCTCGGTCATCGGCAGCGCGTCGATGTCGGCGCGCAGGCCGACCGCGCGCTCCGAACTGCCGGCCTTGACGATGCCGATGACGCCGGTGCCTCCGAGGCCGCGCAGCACCGGGATCCCCCACTGCGTCAGCTTTTCGGCGATCAGGTCGGCGGTGCGGAACTCCTCGAAGCGCAGTTCGGGGTGCGCATGGATGTCGCGGCGCAGCAGGCGGATGTCGGCATGCTGGGCGATGATTTCTTCGACGAGCTGCATGAGAGAATTCCCGAAAGAGTGCCGGGCGATCTACAGGAAGCGGCCCGAATCCGCTAGATTATCCCGGAATACCAGGCCACGGCGCTCCGAGCGGCGCCACCTACGGGCATTCCGATGGACGCAGTCACCGATCCGACCGAACGCGTCGTGCGCGCAGCCTGTCCGCACGATTGTCCCGACACCTGCGCGCTGCTCGTGACCGTGCGCGACGGGCGCGCCGTCAAGGTGGCGGGCGACCCCGATCATCCGAGCACGCACGGCGCGCTGTGCACGAAGGTCGCGCGCTACACCGAACGCACGTATTCGGCGGACCGCCTGCTCACGCCGATGCGCCGCGTCGGCCGCAAGGGCGAAGGGCGCTTCGAGCCGGCGAGCTGGGACGAAGCGCTCGCCGACATCGCGGCCCGGCTGAAGGCGATCGCCGCGCGCGATCCGCAGCGCATCCTGCCGTACAGCTATGCCGGCACGATGGGCTGGGTGCAGGGCGAGGGGATGGCGAGCCGCTTCTTTCATCGGCTCGGCGCCTCGCTGCTCGAACGCACGATCTGCTCGTCGGCGGGGATGACCGGGCTTTCGTACACGCTGGGCGGGCCGGTCGGCATGGACGTCGAGCGCTACGCCGAATCGGGGCTGATCCTGATCTGGGGCTCGAACTCGATCACGTCGAACCTGCACTTCTGGACCTTCGCGCAGCAGGCCAAGCGCCGCGGTGCCAAGCTGATCGCGATCGACCCGTATCGCAGCGATACGGCGCTGAAGTGCCACCAGCACATCGCGCCGATGCCGGGCACCGATGCGGCGCTCGCGCTGGGCATGATGAACGTGCTGATCACCGAGGACCGGCTCGATCGCGACTACATCGAGCGCTACACGCTGGGATTCGATGCGCTGGCACAGCGTGCCGCGCAGTACCCTCCGGAACGCGTCGCAAAGATCTGCCGGATCGGCGTCGACGAGGTGATCGGCCTTGCGCGCGACTACGCAACGCTGCGCCCGCCGGCGATCCGCGTGAACTACGGGCTGCAGCGCACGCACGGTGGCGCGAACGCGATCCGCGCGATCGCGTCGCTGCCGGCGCTGGTCGGCG
>CALLYQ010000408.1 GCA_937858875.1 uncultured Lautropia sp.
CGCCTTGTAGGCCGTGATGTGCACGGGGTTCTCCATCGTGCGCATCTTCAGCCCCTTCAGGTCTTCGGGCGTGTTGACCGCGCGCCGGCTGTTGGTCATGTGACGGAAGCCGTTCTCGGCCCAGGCCAGTGCCTTGAAGCCCTTCGAATCGAACTTGGTCAGCAGTTCGTCGCCGATCGGGCCGTCGAGCACGGCGCGCGCGTGCGCCTTGTCGCGGAACAGGAAGGGCACGTCGAGGATCTTCGTTTCGGGAACGAAGTTCGGCACCGGTCCGGTCGAGCTGAACGCGAGTTCCTGCGTGCCCAGCTGCACCGATTCGATCGACTCGCGTTCGCCGCCGAGCGCGCCGTTGTAGAAGGTCTGGATCTTGTAGCGGCCCTCGGTGCGCTTCTCGACTTCGCTGGCGAAGGTGTCGATCGCGACGCCCTGGTGCGAGTTCTGCGAGGTGGAGATGCTGATGCGCATCGTGGTCTGTGCGACGGCGGCCGATGCGAAGCCGGCGGCGAGGGCCAGCCCGAGGGCGAGTCTGGTGAACTTCATTGATTGTCTCCGGATGAGTCGAATCGATCCTGATCGAATCCGCGATTGTAGGGAATTGTCGGAAGCTGCCACTAGAATGCCATTGGGTCCTGCATCGCAGGCCGTGTCATCGATCAACCACATCACAGGAATTGCATGTCCAGGAGAACGAACCTGGCGAGTCTGCTTCTCGCTTTGTTGCCCTTTGCTTCCGTCCCGGCCGTACAGGCGCAGGAGATGGTGAGCGTCGACCGTCCCGTCGTGAACATGCGCTCGGGTGCCGGAACCGAGCACGAGGCGATCTGGAAACTGAATCGCGGCTATCCGCTGATCGTCACCGACAGCAAGGGCGACTGGCTGAAGGTGCGCGATTTCGAGAACGACGAGGGCTGGGTCGCGAAGCGGCTGACCGGCAAGACGCCGCACTTCGTCGTCAAGTCGACGACCGCCAACATCCGCAGCGGCCCCGGCACGAAGTATCGCGTCGTCGGCAAGGCCGTCTACGGCGAAGTGTTGCGCACGGTCGAACGCGGCTCGAAGTGGGCCAAGGTGCGCAACGGCGACGGGCTCGTCGGCTGGGTTTCCCGAACGCTGCTCTGGGGCTGGTAGCGCCGTATGCGGGCCGCGCGGCGAAGCCCGCGCCGGGCTACAACACGCGGTTGAACCAGAGCATCGACAGCAGCGCCGACATCAGTGCAGCGATCGCGGCGGCGATCACGAAGAACGCGGTGATCTCGGTCTCGCGGGTTTCGAGCACCAGCTTCGAAGTCAGCGACTCGTAGACCGTCATCAGATCCTGAGCGGTACCGGCGTAGAAGTACTCGCCGTGCGTGATCTCGGCGATCGACTTCAGCGCCTCCTCGTCGAGCCGCACGCGCATCGACCAGCCGTCGCCGATCAGGATCTCGCCGTTCTCGGTGCCGATGCCGACCGTGAACACGCGCACGCCGCGTTCGGCGGCGAGCCAGGCCGACGCGATCGGATCCGGCCCGGTCGTCGTCTGCCCGTCGGACAGCAGGATCACGACGGCCGAGTCGTAGGAGCCGGGCGGCACAGGCTTCGGCTGCGTGGCAGCGGTCTCCTCGGCCTTGCCGCGACGTTCGAGCGGCACGCCGAGCCCTCCGGCCGGACGGCGCGGATCGGAGCTGCGCAGGTCGAATTCGGCGTCGGGAAAGATCGTCTTCAGCGCCACGAGCAGGCCGCTACCGACCGCGGTGCCTCGCTGCAGTTCGAAGCGCGCGATCGCAGCGAGCAGGTCCTCGCGATTCTGCGTCGGCGGCTGGACCAGCGCCGCCGTGCCGCCGAAGGTCACGATACCCACGCGGGTGCTGCGCGGCTGCTCGGCGATGAAGGCGCGTGCGGCCTCCTGCATCGCGACCAGCCGGGTCGGCACGACGTCGCTTGCGCGCATGCTTCCGGAAACGTCCATCGCCAGCACGACGGTTTCGTGCGACGACGGCAGCGTGACCACTGCGGTCGGGCGCGCCGCCGCAACGAACATCGCGGCCAATGCAACGAGGAACAGGGCCGGCGGAATGTGCCGGCGCAGCGATTGCCGGCCCATTGCCTCGCGAACCAGCTCGAGGCCAGCGTAACGAACGGCGTGTTTCTTGCGGCGGCGCAGCAGCCACAGATAGGCGAGCACCAGCACCGGCAGCAGCAGCAGCAGGGCCAGCAGTTGAGGCCAGACGAAACTCATCGTGTCGCTCCCGATGCGAGCCGGCTTCGCATGCGGCGGAGTTCCGCGAAACGCAGCAGTGCATCGACCAGATCCTCGGCGGTGTCCAGTTCGATCACGTCGACGCCGGCACGCGCGAAGGCCGCTTCGAGCGCCTGCTGGCGACGCTCGCTGGCTTCGGCGAAGCGTTGCCTGAACCGACGGTCGTGCGTGTCGACCAGCAATTGCTCGCCGGTTTCGGCGTCCTGCATCGTGATCATCCCGATGTCCGGCAGCTCCCGCTCCAGCGGGTCCACCAGGCGCACCGCGATGATTTCGTGACGCAGCGCCAGACGGCCCAGTGCGCTCTCCCAGCCCGGCACGCTCTGGAAATCGGACACCACGAAGACCAGCGATCGGCGCTTGATGGCCTCTTGCGCACCCTGGAACAGCACGCCGAGGTCGGTGGGCCGGCTGCGCGTGGGCGCGGGCAGCGTCTGCAGCCGGTGAAGCAAGTCGAGAACCTGCAGCCGGCCGCTGCGCGCCGGGATCACGGCCTCGACGCCGGAGCCATACAGCACGGCACCGATGCGGTTGCCATGGCGTGTCAGCAACCGGGCCAGTACGGTCACGAAGTCGCGCGACAGCTCGCGCTTGCTGACCGACCCCGAACCGAAATCGACCGACGGGCTCAGGTCGAGCAGGAACCAGCCGGCGATCTCGCGCGTCTCGGTGAACTCGCGTACGTAGGGCGTGTCGAGTCGCGCCGTGAGGTTCCAGTCGATGTAGCGGACGTCGTCATGGTGCTGGTACTCGCGCAGGTCGGCCAAATCGAGGCCGGCTCCCCGGAACAGCGTCCGGTAATCGCCCTGCAGCAGGCCGTCGAGGCGCCGGATCACCGTCCATTCGAGCCGGCGCAGCACGGCCTCGGCGGAGGCCGGGCGAGTTGCAGCCCCGGCGGTCGCGGCGGCCGATGCCGCGGCGGCCGATGCCGCGGCGGCCGATGCCGCGAGCGGGGCGGCGCCCGCAGCGCGCGCTTCAGCTCTCTTCGGCGACGTCCACATGGGCTTCCAGCGGCTTTTCCGGCGCCGGCAGCCGCTGCTGGATGCGGCGGATCAGTGCGTCGGAATCGATGCCTTCGGCAAGTGCCTCGTAGCTGAGCACGATGCGGTGGCGCAGCACGTCGGGCACGAGGTCGGTCACGTCTTCGGGCAGCAGGTAGCGGCGACCGCGCAGGCAGGCGAGCGCGCGGCCGCCTTCGATCAGGCCGATCGTCGCGCGCGGGCTCGCGCCGAAGGTCACGAAGCGTCCGATGTCCTCGAGGCCGAAGCGCGCCGGGTCGCGCGTGGCGGCAACGAGCCGGACCGCGTACTGGATCAGCGACGGATCGACGTAGACCTTGCGGCATTCGCGCTGCAATGCGCCGAGCTGCTCGGTGGTCGCGACCGCAGAGACCCCGCTGTCGGGTCCCGTCACGCGCTGGACGATGACGAACTCTTCCTCGTCGGTCGGATAGTCCACCAGCACCTTCATCATGAAGCGGTCGACCTGCGCCTCCGGCAGCGGATAGGTGCCCTCGGTTTCGATCGGGTTCTGCGTGGCCATCACGAGGAAGGGCTCGGGCACCTTGTGCGTCTGCCCGGCGATCGTTACCTGGCGCTCCTGCATGACTTCGAGCAACGCGCTCTGCACCTTGGCGGGCGCCCGGTTGATCTCGTCGGCCAGCAGCAGGTTCGTGAACACCGGACCCAGCGAGGTCGTGAATTCGCCGGTGCGCTGGTTCCAGATCCGTGTGCCCACGAGGTCGGCCGGCACCAGGTCGGGTGTGAACTGGATGCGCCGGAAGCTGCCGTGCACGGCGCGCGCAAGCGTCTTCACGGTCAGCGTCTTGGCAAGCCCCGGCACGCCTTCGACGAGCAGGTGCCCTTGCGCCAGCATTGCCACCAGCACGCGTTCGAGGAAGTGGTCCTGCCCGACGACGACGCGCTTGACCTCGAACAGCACGCGCCGCATCAACTCGGCTACAGCGTCGCCGTCGCGCTCGATGTCCATCGTTTGTCGATCCATGCCGCGCTCGTCCTCCCCGGTCAGAAAGGCGGCATGCCGGCCGCCGTGGCTGCGTTCTCGATCGGAACCGCGAAACCGATGCCCACGAAGACACGCTGCTCGGTCGGGTTCATGATCGCCGTGACGATGCGGACGACCTGACCTTGGATGTCGACCAGCGGGCCGCCGGAATTGCCCGGGTTGGCCGCTGCGTCGAACTGGATCAGGTTGGTCAGCAGGCGCTGGCCCTCCGGCGACCTGAATTCGCGGCGCAGCCCCGATACCACGCCGGAGGTGACCGACGGGCCGATGTCGAACGGAAAGCCGGCCGCGACGACCTGGTCGCCGACGGCGAGATCGGCGGTCGATCGCATCGTGGCCGGCTTCAGGTCGTCGGGTACCGAACGGGCGCGCACGACGGCGAGGTCCTGCTTCGGATCGAGCGCCATGATGACGGCGTCGGATACGTGGCCGTCGGCGAACTCGGCGCGGATCCGTTCGGCGCCGGCCACCACGTGCAGGTTGGTCAGGATGGTGCCGTTGTCGACGATGACGACGCCGGTGCCGACGTTGCCTTCCTCGGCGTCTTCTTCGTCGGTCTTCGCGTCGGCGCCGTAGGCGCGCAGCCGAACGACCGACGGGCGGATCGCCTCCCAGGCCGCCACCGCCGGCGACACCGGCCGACGCGTCTCGAGCGAGTGCGCGACGGCGGCGTCGATGTCGCCCTGGGTGATCGGCGGCTCGAGCCCGATGCGCGCGATGACGCCGCCGAGCAGCAGCAGACAGGCCGCGGCGAGGCCCAGCCCCAGCGTGCGTCGGCGCGCCGTGATCCGTGCGCGCAGGCCGGTGGGCCGGCCAGGCTGCGCAGGCGGCACCGCTTCGCGCTGGGCATGGCCTG
>CALLYQ010000409.1 GCA_937858875.1 uncultured Lautropia sp.
GTTCTGGGACGGGCAACTCGCCGCCCAAGGCTCGGTGGTCGGCCGCGTCGAAATCGGCTTCGGACTGCGCATCGAAGACCAGCAGCCGCTGACCGGCACCGAGCTCGGCAGTGCGGTCGACGCGCTGCTGCGCCAGCGGGTCCGGGTCGCGTCTGGAAGCGGCCCGGCCGAAACGCCCGCCAGGCCACCGCAACCGGGAATCGCCCTGAGCAATGCGGGATCGCGGCTCGCCAGCGCGTACCTGCGAGCCAGCACCGGCCCGGACGCCAACGGCGAGGCGCTGCCATCGTGGTGGTTGCAGGCGGGCACGCCCTTCGTCATCGCCAGCTACCAGCGTGACCGCGAGGTGGAGTCGCTGCCGTCGCGCACCGTCCCAGTCGGACTCGAGAGCGAGCGCTTCGCGGGTCTGCGGGTCTTCCTTGGTCGCCGCACGATCGACGGCCGCGAACGGCCGGTCTGGTTCTTCGAGCGCGACCCTGCGCGCACCGACCGCGACGCGCTACGCCGCCTTCGGATCAACGTCACGCGCCTTCACACGGTCATTGCCAGCCTGCGAATCCTGTCCGACCTGCAACTGAAGCAGCGCATCGCACCGACGACGCAGCAGGCACAGGAGAATCTGAAGACCTGCCTGAGCGGATTCCTGCCCTTCCTGTATCGACGCGAATACATGGGCGCCGAACACAGCGAATTCCTGCGTGCCGCGCTGTCGCTGGCCGAAAACCTGACCCCCGGCGAGTTCACGACGCTGCGGGCGCTGCATCCGGCACCCGGCCGCGGTCTGCGCTCGCAACTCGATCTCGCTTCGAGCGCCGTCGCAACGAATCTGCCGGCGGCCCCGCGGCCGCTGAAATGGGACGTTTTCATCGCCCATGCCGGCGGTGACGTGGCCGCAGCCGAGGCACTGTACGAACACCTGGTCGACAAGGCACGCGTCTTTCTCGACGTACGCAGCCTGCTGCTGGGCGACGACTGGGATCGAAAGTTGTCGGAAGCGCAACGCCAGGCCCATATCACCGTCGTGCTCGTCGGCGCCACGAGCGACAGCGCCTACTACCTGCGCTCCGAAATCGCCACGGCGATCACGCTCGCCCGCCTGGACGAGCAGCGCTATCGCGTCATCCCGGTTTACCTGACCGGTACCGCCGGACGAGGCGCCGCGCAACCGTATGGGCTCAATCTGAAACACGGCGTCGACATCGACGATACGACCGACCTGGCCGGGGCAGCAGTCCGGATCCTGCAGACGCTGGAAGCGACTCGGCCGAAGGAGCTTGTCCGGTGATTCCGCCTGCAGCGTTGCGTGCTCCGCCTGCGCCTGATCGCCGCGCCTGCCGCTGATGAATCGAGGCCAACGCGCGAGCAGGAAATAGTCGGCACGCGAGCCACGGCCTCGTCAAACCATCGCCTCGAAGCGAATCAGCCGACCCCCGCGGTGCTCGAAGAAGCCCGCGCGCACGCGATCTCCGATCTGCATGCCGGGCGCCGCATGGCCCATCAGGCGCGGGCCTTCGTCGAGTTCGACTAGCACCAGCGTGTATGGCGCCAAAGGCCGGAACTCGTCCGACGGCGCGCGCATGACCACAGTGACCGCGCGCACGGTGGCGCTGCCGGCAGCATCGTGCCAGGCCAGCCCTTCGTTTCCGCAGTGCCGGCACGCATAGCGCACGAGCGTCTGCGCACAGCCACAGGCCGTGCATCGCTGGTAACGCAGCACCCCGAGTCGCAAGCCTTCGGTGAAGGGTGCCGAGAGCGCGGCGGGGATCGACAACGTGGCGGGAGCGGCTGGATCCATGGCTGCGGCCTTCGATGGTTCGGTGGCGGTCATGGCGATACCTCAGTCCTCGCGAGAAAGCAGCAGGCTGACGTGCGACGACATGACGCCGCCGTCGGCATGGACGAACGCCCGCCGCGGGGGGCGGATCTGGCGTTGGCCGGCCTGCCCGGTCATCTGGCGCCAGGCTTCGACCGCGTGCGCCATGCCGCCGGCCACGCCGCAGTGGCCGAAGGACAGCAGGCCGCCGTGCGTGTTCAGCGGCAACGCGCCCGTCGGCGAGAAGTCGCCGGCGCGAGCGCGTGCGGCGGCACCGGCGCGAGGCGCGAAGCCGATCTCCTCGATAAGCATCACCAGCGTGATCGTGAACGAGTCGTAGATGCCGAGGTAGTCGATGTCGCCATGCGTCAGGCCGGCTTCGTCGAAGGCCTGCTGCGAGGCCTGGCCGGCACCGCACTGCATGACGTCGCTCATCGCGCTCAGATGCTGGTGACGATGCGCCTGGCCGGCACCGACCATCCGCACGGCTGCCTGCCGACCGGCATCGGCAGATACCACGAACGCCATTCCGCCGTCGGAGATCGGGCAGCAGTCGAGCAGCGTCAGCGGCGTGGCTATCGGCTTCGATGCGAGCACTTCGGCCTGCGTGATCGGCGTGCGCAGATGCGCGTCGGGATTACGTACCGCATTGGCTCGCATCAGCACTGCGAATTCCGCAAGATCGGCCGACGTCACGCCGGTCCGATGCATGTACTCCGAAGCCATCAGCGCGTAGTAGGCGGGCACCGAAGCGCCGTTGGGCACCTCGAAGTCCGCATCGCCGACCTGGGCCAGCGTCTGGATCGAACTGTCGCGCGATTGGCCGGTAAGGCGGTTCTCGCCGGCCACGACCAGCACGTTGCGGCAGCGGCCTGAGCGCACGAGTTCTCGCGCGGCCATCAGCATCGCGGCGCCGGTCGCGCCGCCGAGCTGCATCGCATGTGCGTATCGCGGCTGCAGTCCGAAGCGCTCGGCAAACAATGTGGACAGCATCAGGTGCGGCATCGTCGTCGCGTAGCCGCAGAGCAGGCCGTCGATTTCGCCGCGCGAAAGCTGCGCGCTGGCCAGCGCCTGTTGCGCGGCCGCCGCCATCAGGTCCAGCGCGCTGTGGCCTTCGTGTCGGCCGAAAGGCGTGCTGCCCGCGCCTCGAAGAAATACAGGGGAGGATGAAGTCATCGTCTCGCCACCTCGCTCGTGATCGGTACGATCCACAATCTCGCGATGCCACGGATGGTCGGAACCGCAGTCAACCGGCCCTTCTAGCCCCTCGATTCTTCAACGCCATCACGACGCCGGTAATCACGATCAGCGCCAGCCCGGCCAGCGCCAGCGCATCCGGGAACTGCCCGAAGAACAGCAAGCCGAAGACCAGCGCGGCAACACCGTGCATGTAGCCGAAGGGCGCCAGCGACGAGGCCGGCGCGATCTCGTAGGCTCGCACGAGCAGCAGATGGCTGCCGGCGCCGATCAGACCGGTCGCGACGAACAGCAGCGCGTCGAGAGGAGTCGTCGGCAGGCTCCAGGTACCGGGCGCGAAGATCGACAGCAGTGTTGCCGCCACCGCGCCGCCGATGAACAGCGTCGCAAGCCCGTTGTCGACGCCGCTCAGTTGACGTGTCAGCAACTGGTAACCCATCGTGAATACGGCAGTCAGGATCGGCAGCAGCGCCGGCCAGCCGAACAGCGCCGTGCCGGGGCGCACGATCAGCAGCACGCCTGCGAAGCTGAACGCCAGCGCCAGCCAGGTGCCGCTGGGCGCTCGCTCCTTCAACCACAGCACGGCGCCGACCGTGATCAGCACGGGCGCGATGGCGGCCAGCGCGGTGGCTTCGGCCAGCGGCAGGTAAGAGATGCTCGTGAAGAAGCAGATCGACGACAGTCCGAGGCAAAGGCCGCGTGCGACCTGAAGCCCGAGCTTGCGCGTGACGAACAGCCGCCGCCCCATCGTCGGGGCGAACAGCGCCACCATCACGACCACGTGGAAGACGTAGCGTGCCCAGGCCACCATCATCGGATGATGCGACTGCGACAGATATTTGGCGATGCTGTCGAGCAGCGAAAACATCGCGCAGGCGCCGACGACGAGCAAGATCCCGCGCAGCGGCGCCGCCGTGGCCGCCGACGCGGCCGGCACACCGGATGCGGCCGCGGCAGCCGATGCAGTCGAGGCAGGCGCTGCCGGCAAGGCTTGGGGCGCGGGGGTGGCTATCGCGGCCGCCGCCGGAGTGGCCGCAACCGAAGCAGCGTCCACTCCGGACGAAATAGCAGTCGCGCCAGGCGTAGCCGCTGCCGCACCAGGCGCAGCCGCTGCCACGGCTGCCGTCCTGCCGGCGGCCACCGCCCCGCGCCTGCGCGACAGCGCCATCGCCACGCCGGTCAGCGCGATCAATCCCATTCCGGCCAGCGCCCAGAGATCCGGGAAGTCGCCGAAGACGAGCCAGCCGAGCAGCAGCGCCGAAACCACCTGCAGGTAGATATAGGGCGCCAGCACCGAAGCCGGCGTGCGCTCGAAAGCCCGGATCAGCAGCAAGTGCCCGAAGGCGCCGATCGCCCCCATCGCGACGAACAGGCCGGCGTCGTTCCAGTCGTAAGGCCACTGCCAGGACCAGGGCACCACGAGGCTGGCGATCAGGGTGGCAACGAGCGCCCCGATGAACAGCGTCGCAAGCCCGTCGTCGACGCCGGACAGCTTGCGCGTCAGCAACTGATAGACGACGAAGCACACCGCCGTTCCGAGCGGGAACAGCGCCGCCCAGCCGATCACCTGGCCGCCCGGCCGCACGATCAGCAGCACCCCGACGAAGCTGACGGCAAGCGCCGACCAGGTTCCCGGCGGTGCCTTCTCGCCGAGAAAGCGCACGGCCAGCACGGCGAGAAGCACCGGTGCGATCTGCGTGATCGCCGAGGCTTCGGCCAGCGGCATCAGCGACAGGCCGGTCAGGAAGAAGACGGTCGACAGGCCCAGGCCCAGGCCTCTGGCGAACTGCAAGCCGGGCCGCTTCGTCTGAACGAGGCGCCGCCCCATGCGCGGCCACAGCAGCACCGCCATGATCGCCACGTGGAAGAAGTAGCGCGCCCAGACGACCATCGGCACCGGATAGTCCCGAGCCAGGTGCTTGCCGATCGAATCGAGGACCGAAAACGAGAAGACCGCCGCGACGAGCAGCAGGATGCCGCGCAGATGCGCGCCCGCGTGTCCGGCGCCCGCCTGCGCGGGGCTCACGCCGGAAAAACGCCGGTGGACAAGTAGCGGTCGCCGCGATCGCAGACGACGAAGACGATCGTCGCGTTCTCGAGTTGTGCAGCAAC
>CALLYQ010000410.1 GCA_937858875.1 uncultured Lautropia sp.
CGGACTCACGCGGGGACGATCGAAGTGTGAACAGGCCCTGGCGTGAGCGGGCTGCCGGCGTTCAGCCATTCGCTCACCTGCAGTTCGGGCGCGTGATTCAAGACGATCGTTCCTTCGCCACCGGCAAGCCGCATGCGGTCCAGGCCTGCCAGCTCCCCGGGATGTTCGCCACTTCGAAGCCGCGGGCCTGCAACAGGCTCGCCGCGATCGAAGCTCGATAGCCGCTCGCGCAATATACGGCGATCGGGTCATCGCTGGACAGCTCCCCGAGGCGCGACGGCAACTCCGGGAGGAACAGGTGCCGCGCTCGCGGAGCGTGCCCGGCTGCCCACTCTTGCGGCGAACGCACGTCGACGAGCGTGAGCGCGCCGCGCTCGCTCTGTCCAGCCGCCTCGGTCACGTGCATCTGGCGAAGTGTCTGCAAGGGCTGTCCGACGCCTTGCCACGCGGGCATGCCACCGGCGAGGTAGCCGGCGAATCGGTCAAAGCCGGTGCGTGCCAGCTGGGTCACCACCTGTTGCAGCTGCTGGTCGCTTTCGAGCACCAGCAGCAGCGGCTGTTCCGGTTCGAGCATCCAGCCGGCCCAGATTCCGAGCGAGCCCGATGCCCCGATGTTCAAGGCGCCAGGGACGTGCGCGCCGCCGAAGGCCAGCATCTCGCGCGTGTCCACGACGGTCGCGTCGCCGGCGGCCATCGCCGCGCGGAATGCCGCCGGTGTCAGCGGGCGGACCGCGGCCGACGGCGCTTCGGTCGGCTGCGCCGAGACGTTGCGGGCCCGCAGCCGCGGGTAGTACCGGGGTCTTGGCGGCAGATCGGCGAGCGCCGCTTCGCGAAACGAGGCTTCGTCTGCGTGCTGCAGCAGCGGATTGTGGCGCCGTTCGTAGCCGATCGTCGTGCTGGTCCGGTCGCCGATCGCCGCGCCGCAGGGCGAGCCGTGCACGTGCGTCGGCCAGACCTGGACGCCGTCGTCGAGCGACAGGAAGAAGCCGCGCAGCGTCTCGAACTGCGAGCGCGTCATCTCGTCGACGTGCTCGCTGCCGCGCAGGTCGGTGCGGCCTGCCGCCGAGGCGAGCAGCGAGCCGCCGGACAGCACGGCGAAGGGCGCGTCGCGCGTATCGGCCTTCGCGACGAGCAGCGCGATGTGTTCCGGCGTATGTCCCGGCGTATGCCGGACGACGAGCAGCACGCTGCCGAGTTCGAGCACGTCGCCGTCCGTCACGAGCCGGTGCTCGAAACCGTAGTCGGGTGCGTCGTGCCCGCTGACGCAGACCTCGGCGCCGCCGGCGGCCCGCGCCAGCGCCGTAGCCCCGCTGAGGAAGTCCTCGTGGACGTGAGTCTGGACCACCTGCGTGATCGCGAGGCCGTGGGCGCGTGCCGCGTCGAGATAGCGACCGACGTCGACTTGCGGGTCGACGACCGCAGCCACGCCGGCAGCGTCGTCGCCGATCAGGTAAGCGGCGTCGCCGATCGCTTCGGTCAGAAACTGCTCGAAGACGAGTGCCATTGCGAGCGGTCCTCAATGGGTCGCGCGCAGCGTCACCGGCTGCCGGCAGCCGGTGCGGCAGCGGCCGTATTCCGGTCGACGACGCCGGGAATCGGCGTCGCATCCGGAAATGCCGACCTCAATGCGTCGACACCCGCCTGCGGCTTCGCGAGCGACTGCAGGTCCGTGCGCTCGCGGCGCTTTTCGGCGGTGTCGATGCCTACCTGCTCGTCGCGGCGCTCGACGAGCCCCGGCTTCGCCTCGCCGTCGCGGTTGAACGACCAGGCCAGCATCGGCGGCCCGAGCGGCAAGGCGGCGCCGGGCTCACCCATCGCGCCGGTATGCCAGACGTGCCAGGTCTTGCCGTAGCTGTTCATCTTGTCCTTCATCAGCGCGTGCTCCGCCGGCCCGGGAATGCCGGGCGCAACCAGTTGGCCGCTGAGGATCTCGCCGTTGTGCGGATGCCAGTAATCGCGCTCGTCCTCGGGCAACGAATCGAAAAGCTTCTCCGAAATGATGTATTCGATGCCGGTCAGCTTCGCGTCGCTGCCGTTGCCGTCGAACAGCACGCATTGCGCGAAGTCCTGGTTGACCTGCTGGCAGTAGTGGTGCGCCTCCATCTGCTGATCCGGATGGTCCTTCATCGGATGGAAGCCGACGAGGTAGATGTCCATCCGCGCGGGCGGCGCGTTGCCTTGCAGCAGCTTCGCGCCCATCTCGAGCGCGCGCGTTTTCAGGCTCTTGTCGTCGCCGGGCGGCGCTTCGGCGAGGGCGGCCGTGGCGACGGCCAGCAGCGAGCAGACCGCAACCGGCAGCGAGATGACAAGTCGAAGATGGATTGCATGCCGGCTCATCGGAGAACCCCGGTTTGTCGAGTGCAGCCAGTGGTTCAGGCCGCGTTCGCTCAGGCCGCGTTCGCTACGCAAAGCGAATGCCTGCTGGCGCCGTTGCGAGCGGACCGGCAGCGAAGGGGGCTGGACGTTTACACCGGACGTGGCTTGCGTGGCTCGCCTTCGGCACACTCGAGCGCCTCGCGGTCCCAGCCGCCCAGCTCGGCCGCCGCCCGGTACGTGCTTTCGAGAAAAGCCAGCAGCGTCGACGCCGGGTCGCTCGCCCGCCGGACCGCATCGTACGGCAGCAGGAATTCTCCGAGGTTCTCGTCGTAGTACGCCGCGTCGGGCTCCACGCGCGCTTCGGCGAAGCCCGCCGGTGCCGGATAGGCGTAGGAGTAGAAGGCAGCGAAGTCGACCGTTCCGCCACCCGGCCAGAATCCGGCGCTGCTCACTTCGTGGGAGTAGGCCTCGCGGGTGACCGTATCGGGTAGATGAGGTACACCACCCGGGTGGAGCGGTGCGCGTCGGCCCGAGAATCGGGTCACCGCGAGATCGAAGCTGCCCCAGAACAGATGGACCGGGCTCACCTTGCCCAGGTAACGCGTCCGAAACCGCTCGAAGACGCGATCGACCTCGAGCAGCACGCGCCAGAAGCGCTGCGCGTGGTCGGGGTCGTATGCGGCATGTTCCCGGTCCTCGCTGAACGGGACGGGGTCGGGTACTTCGTTCGGACTGCCGTGGATGCGCACCGGCATGCCGAGCTCGGCCAATGCCGCGAGAAATGCGTCATGGAAGTCGGCGACCGAACGGGGCGCAAGCGGCAAGAGCCGTTCGGCGCCGTCGCTCGCCCGGATCGACAGCTGGTGCCGGATGAAGTCGAATTCGATCTCCAGCACCCTGCCGTCCGGGTACGGAATCGTCGATGTACCGAGGCCACGCGCCGTCGTATACAGAGTGGCGTGCCACGAGTGGTTGACCCATGGCGTGAGTGCAAGCCGGACCTTGCCGACGACCTGCGTCCACAGGTGCAGCGTGACGCAGGTCGCGCGCCAGTCGTCATAGGGCAGCGCAGGCCAGAGACCGGCTTGCGAGATCCTGCGTGGCTCCACCATGTCGCTGCTCCCTGGCTTGCGGTACCGGGACATTGTGAACCCGACTCTGCGCGGCTCGCCATCTCCGACGTGGCGGTATCGTTCGACTCAGGCGAACAGCTTGTTCGCCGTCTCGGCGATCAGCTTGCCCTGGAAGCGCGCGCCAGCCAGTTCGTTCTCGGACGGCTGGCGCGAG
>CALLYQ010000411.1 GCA_937858875.1 uncultured Lautropia sp.
ACGTTGGCGTAACATCCGAACGGATCGGAGCACGGGCCCGAGACGCCGAAGACGATCAGGTCGCGGACCTTGTTGCGCCACGCGGTCAGGCTCGCTTCGCTGCTGCCGGCGGCCCAGCGCAGGCCGAGCTCGACGTTGCGGCCTTTCTCGGGCACAAGCGACGGATTGCCGTACTGGCTGAAACGCTGGTACAGCGTGGGCGCGCGGAACGAAGTGGCCGTCGACGCCGTGACGCGCCATTGCGGCAGGAATGCCCATCCCCACGCCAGGCTGCCCGTGCTCTCGCCGCCGAACTCGCTGTCGTCGTCGTGGCGCAGGTGCGCCTGCAGGCCGTGCGCGCCGAAGTCGCCGCGCCAGCCGAGGCTGATCGCGTTCTGGTGGCGTTCGCCTTCGAGACGCGGCACAAAAGCGCTGGCCGGGTTCAGCAGCTCGTCTTCGCGGCGCTCGAGCGTGGCCGTCAGCACGTTGTCGCCGACGTGCTGTTCGTGCTGCAGCACGTAGTTGCGCAGCGTCGTCTCGGTCCGGTAGAAATCGGGCCGGGTCTCGTAGGTGCTTTCGGTCTGCCCGAGCTGCAGCCGCGTCGTCGCGAAGTCGTTCCAGCGGCCTTCCCAGGACAGGCTGCCGGTGCGCAGCTTCTGCCGGCTGACGTCGTCGAAGCCGGGCGTGAAGCCGTCGTACTGCGAGCGCAGGTCGGTGCCGAGCACCGAAGCGTCGATGCGGTGGCGCGGCGTGATCCGGAAGCCGATGCGGCCGTGCGCGGAGCTGCGGCGCCAGCCGTCGTCGTCGGGATTCGCGCCCGGCGCCCGGCGCGAATTGAAGCCGTCGCTGCGGCCATGGCTGGCCGAGAACGCATAGTCGAAGTCCTGCGCCGAGCCGCTGATGCCGGCCTGGACCTGCCGGGTGCCGTGCGAGCCGATCGTCGCTGAGGCCGTCGGCCGCGCGGCGCCCTGGCCGCGCTTCGTGAACAGCTGCACGACGCCGGCCACGGCGTCCGAGCCATAGACGGCTGCGGCCGGCCCGCGCAGCACCTCGATCCGTTCGATCTGGTCGAGCGGGATCTGCTCCCACGGCGGGCCGCCGCTGGCCTGCGAATCGACGCGCACGCCGTCGATGTACAGGGCCGTATGGCGGTTCTCGCCGCCGCGGATGAACACGCTGGTCGACGTGCCGGGGCCGCCGTTGCGCGTGAACTCGATGCCGGGCAGGCGCGACAGCAGTTCGGCCACGTCGACGGCGCCGCTGCGTTCGATGCTCGCGCGATCGACGACCGAAATGTCGCCCAGCACCGACGACAACGGCTGCGGTACGCGGCTGGCCGTGACGACGACCGTGTCGAGCTCGGCGGTAGGGCCGGCCTGGGCGAGTGCGCCGGTGGAGATGACGAAGGGGACGATCGAAACGACGGCGGCAGCGGCGCGGGTAGGAATGGCTAGACCAGCGCGACCGGAAAAGGACGATGTCATGACGGGGACGGGGCGGAACGCGCTCTTCCGCTTCCCCGCGGCTTCGCGCCTACCGGCGGACCGACGCTGCGGTACGCCACCTCGTTGGCCGGTATCCGGGCTGACGGAGACTGCCCGTGACGCCTTCCCGGTCGACTTGCCGTGCTGCGCGGCAATGTTCTTCCAGTGGCCGTGTCCCGGGCCGGAAGCCGATCGCTTCCGTCCGCTTACCGTTGCGGGGGCAGCTCAGGTTGGGGCCGTATGCCGAAGCGGCCGGCCCCTCCTGATTCCCGTTGAACTGTCTCGGCCGAACGCCTCGACGAGCACCAACGGCGCGATCCTATCACGCGCCGACGCGCGCCGACGCGCGCGGACGCGCCGAAGCGCGCCGGGAGAGGGCGTCAGCGCGTCGCGAGCCCCTGCTTGCCCACCGTCGTGTGCTCGGCAAGCAGTCGCTGGATGGCCTCCATGTGCGCCAAGACGTCGACCAGCGCGGCTGCCGCGTAGCGCTGCAGGTCGCCGTTCTGTCCCTGGCCGGCTTCCCAGATCAGCAGTTGCGCGGCCTTCTGGTGCGCGACGAGCTGGGCCTGCAGGTAAGCCGAGTCGAAGCCGTCGCCGTCGAGCGATTTCAGCCGTTCGAGCGTGGCCTGGTCGTCGGGCGGCGTGGATTTCGACACCGGCACGTTTGCCGCCTGGGCGATCGAGGCCAGCTTCGCGCTCGTGTCGGAGTGCGCCTGCTTCATCCGTTGCGCGAAGTCCTTGATGCCGTCGTTGCCCGACTTCTGCAGCGCAAGTTCAGAGGCCTGGATCTCGAAGCGGTCGCCGGCGCTGGCGAGTTGCACGAACAGTTCATCCTGCACGTTGGTCCGGTTCGGCGCCGGTTTGCCGGGCGGATCGGCCATCGTCGTCGGCGCCCAGCCGGCGGGGTTGCCCAGCTGAGCGGCGGCCGGTGCGCAGATGCCGGCCAGGGCCACGGCCGAAGCCGCGACGCACGCGCGGAATGCGAAAGCGTTCATCACGATCTCCTTTGTCGGCTCACAGCACGAGCAGGTAGGCCAGCAGCGCATCCTTCTCCTGCTGCGTGAGCTTCAGGCCCAGGATCAGGTTGAAGAACTCGACGGTATCGGCCAGCGTCATCAGACGGCCGTCGTGCATGTAAGGTGGCGTGTCCTTGATGCCGCGCAGCGTGAAAGTCTTGATCGGACCGTCGGGAATCGCGATGAAGTCGTTGACCGTTGCGCCCGTCTTGTAGAAGCGTTCGAGCTTCAGGTCGTGCATCGTCTGGTCCATGAAGGCCGTCTGCGGCAGATGGCACTCGGCGCAGCGGCCCTTGCCCATGAAGAGGGCTTCGCCCTCGAGTTCCTGCTGCGTGGCCAGCGCCGGATTCAGCGCACCGCCCGGATCGAGCTTCGGCGCCGGCGGGAAATCGATGATGTTCTGCATCTGCGCCATCATCGCGACCTGGTTCGCGCGATCGGGCAGGTGCACGCCCTTGCGCGTGGCGCTGACGTGGTCGCCGTTGAAGTAGGCGGTGCGCTGCTCGAACTCGGTGAAGTCCTCGAGCGATCGCAGCGAACGCTTGGAGCCGTGGATCTGCTGCGCGAACACCCCGCGCAGGCTCGGCGTGTCGAGGCGGAAGCGCACCGCCTGCGGCCGCAGGTCCGGCGTCAGGTGAAAGGCCGCGTTCGAGTGGAAGTTCGAGTGACAGTCGAGACAGGTCACGCCGAGGCTTTGCTGCGCGACCTTGCGGTCCTCGGTCTGGTTGAACTCTTCCTGCGGGAACGGCGTCAGCAGCAGGCGCAAGCCTTCCATCTGCACCGGCGTGACGATGCCGTTCATGATCTCGTAGAAGTTGCGGATCGTCAGCAACTGGCCGCGCGAGACGTCGCCCAGCTCGGGCCGCGTCGTCAGGAAGATCGGCGGCGGGAATTCCGGCGTCAGGTGGGCCGGCAGGTCGAAGTCGGCATCGAAGCGGCGCAGGTCGCGCTGCTCCATCTGCTGGATCGTATCGATCTGCTGCTGCGGAAAGATCTGGCCGCCCGCCGTCTGCTTGACGTGCGGGAGCGGCTTGAAACCGTCGGGCAGCAGGCCGCGCTCCCTGATCTCCTGCGGGCTCAGTTCGGCCAGCGACTCCCAGGTGGCCCCTTGCGGCAATTTCACGCGCACGCCCGCCTGCACGGCCTTGCGGCCGCCGGACATCATCACCCCGGGGATCGGGCGGTCCGACAGATCGTATCGCTGGTTCAGCAGCGCTCGCTGGCGTTCCATGACCTCGGGTTTCATCGCTTCGTCGTGCTGCCTGACCGTGGAGAACGGCAGCGTCGGGAGCGGGCGGTAGGTCGTATCGGGCGGCAGCGGATCGGCGCCCGCATCGACGGCCAGCGCCACTGCGAATGCGGTCGCCGCAGTCGTGCCGGCGCACAAAGCGAATTTGCGGTTCATTGTGGGAGCCCCTTGCGATGCCGGACTTCGACGCGGGTCCGGGTCCGGAACCGGCAGGCAAGTTCAGGGCCCAGATCGCCCGGCGACGCGACTTCCGGGCATCCGCATTGCCCAGCCCGAGGCTTGCGAGTTCGATGCGACCGACCGTCCGCCGGAAGACGGGCGGGTTTCGTCGACGAAGTTCCACGTCCAACGGAGTAAACGACCATGGCGAAACAAGCGCGCGACCAGGCGCAACTGAACGAACTGCTGCTGCAGTCGCTGGAGACCGAGGCCGGCGGCATGAAGATCTACGAGGCCGCCGTGAGCTGTGCGGTCAACGAAGACCTGAAGAAGGAATGGAACGAGTACCTCGAGCAGACGACCACCCACCATCAGGTGATGATGTCGGTCTTCGAGGAGCTCGGCCTGGATCCCGAAGAGCAGACGCCTGGCCGGCAGGTCGTCGCACATCTGGGGGAATCACTGCTCGAGGCGATCGAGATGGCGAAGGCCGCCGGCGATCCCGCCGCGGCGCAGATCGTCGCCGCCGAGTGCGTGGTGCTCGCCGAGACGAAGGACCACATGAACTGGGAGCTGATCGGCCGTGCGGCCGAGGAGCTATCGGGCCCGGTGGCGAAAACGCTCGCGAAGGCGTACGAGGCGGTCGAGCAGGACGAAGACCACCACCTGTACCACACGAAGGGATGGCTGCGCGAGCTGTGGATCGAGTCGCTCGGCTTCCCGGCCGTGCTGCCGCCGCCGGAGGAAGTCAAGAACGTCGAGACGGCGATCGGCGCGTCACGCGCCGAGCAGGCGCGCGACGAGATGCTGCGCCGCAAGCACTGATGTTGCGCCGCAAGCACTGAGCCTGGCGCCCCGGGGCAGCGCGCCGCGCCGCTGCGCGAGCAGGGGCTCAGCGCGGATCTCAGCAGGGTGGGGCGGCGCTCCGGCCTTCGCGATCCGGCCTTGGGGCCCCGTCGAGCGCACGGAACAGTTCTCCGGCCGACACCGGCTTGACCAGATGCGCAGCGAAACCAGCTTCCTGCGTCGCGCGCCGGTCCTGCGTGCGTCCGGCTCCGGTCAATGCGATCAGCCGGGGCGATTCGGGCAGCAGCGCGCGAATCCGGCCAGCCAGTTGCAGGCCGTCGAAGTCGGGCAGCCGCAGGTCGGTCAGCACCGCATCGAAACGCGTTTCCCGCAAGGTGTCCAGCGCCTGCTGACCGCTGCGTGCGACCGCGACCGGATGCCCGGCCGTTTCGAGCAATAGCCGAAGCGTGTCTGCCGCATCCGGGTCGCCGTCGACGACGAGGATCGACCTTCCCCCCGACGGCAATGGCGGTGCTGCGAGGAGCGCAGGTGCCGCAGCGGCCGCCTTGCGGGCCCGGCGCCCGTGCGGGGCGTCGACGGTCGGCAGCCGGACGACGAACTCGCAACCCTCGCCGGCCCGGCCCGTGCTGAACGCACTGATCGCGCCGCCGTGCAGCGCGACCAGTGCCCGCGCGAGACTCAGTCCGAGGCCCAGGCCGTCGGCCGAAGTCGCGCCGTCGACGTCTCGCTGGGCGAACATCTCGAAGACGGCCGACAGTTGGTCCGGGGGAATGCCCGGGCCGTTGTCGCGGATCCGGATCTCGACCGCGTCGCCGGCACGCACGAGCGCAACGCCGATCCGGCCGGTTTCGGCCGGCGTGAACTTGATTGCATTGCCGAGCAGGTTGCCGATCACCTGCAGCAAGCGGGCTGAATCGCCTTCGACCCAGGTGTCGGCGGCATTGCCGAGCTCGAGCTCGATCTGCTGGCCCTTGCCGGCCGCCTGCGTGGCAGCGGTCTCGACCGCCTGCGCCACGAGTTCGCGCAACCGCAGCGGGTGCAGCGTCAGCCTGATCTTGTCGTGGACGATCCGCCCGACGTCGAGCAGGTCGTCGACGAGGCGCGAGATCTGGCGCACCTGGCGTGCGATCAGATCGTGCATGCGCGCGACGAGTTCCGGCTTGGTGTCCGGCCGCTCGAGCAGCGCCAGCGCATAGCTGATCGGCGCCAACGGGTTGCGCAGTTCGTGACCGAGCATCGCGAGGAAGCGCGAGATCCGGCGATTTTCGTCTTCGAGCCGGCTGATCCGTCGCTTGTCGGTCATGTCGCGCGTGATCTTCGTGAAGCCGATGTGGCGTCCGGCGGCGTCGTGGATCGGCGTGATCATCACGTTGGCCCAGAAGCGGCTGCCGTCCTTGTGGATCCGCCAGCCCTCTTCCTCATAGACGCCGTGTTCGAGCGCGCTGGCCAGTTCGTGCTCGGGCCAGCCGCGCACCACGGCCTCCGCCGCATCGAACAGCGAGAAGTGCCTGCCGAGCACCTCGTCGGCGGTATAGCCTTTCGTGCGCTGGGCTCCCTCGTTCCAGTTGACGATCCGTCCGTCGACGTCGAGCGCGAAGATCGCGTAGCCGCGCACCCCGGCCACCAGCAGGCGGTAGAGCTCCTCGCTGTGGCGCAGCCGCTCCTCCTGCGTATGCCGCGCCGTGGCGTCTCGCGTCACGTGCGAGTAGCCGATCACTTCCCTCTGCTCATCGGACATGGCGGTGATCACGATGTCGGCCCAGAACTCCGAGCCGTCCTTGCGCATGCGCCAGCCCTCGCTGACGAATCGCCCGGCGCGCCTGGCCGTGCCGAGGTCGCGCGCACAAGCCATGTCGGCCCTCGGCCCGGGCGGGTACAGCAAGTGCAGCGGCTGGCCGATCGCCTCGTCGGCGCGGTAGCCTTCGATGAGCTCGGCGCCGGCGTTCCAGCTGCGGATGATCCCGTCGGCGTCGACGAAGAAGATCGCGTAGTCGGTAACTGCAGCCACGAGCTGCGAGAAGTCCGGTAGCAAGCGTCGGCCGTGAAGCTGCGCAGCGTCGTTTTCCGGAGCGGACGTCATCGTGTGCTGGTGGATCCTTGCCGTGTGCAGCCGGAAGTGCTTCGACGCATCTGCGCCGATCCGGGATCGCGAGCTCTGGCCGATTGTCGCGCTGCGACGGATCGTACAACAAGCGGAGGGCATCGCGGTATGCGCGCATTCACGGCGCGTCGAAAAGCACCAGCGGCTGCCCCGTACGTTCCGGATGGTCTCGCACGCGCGCATCGAGCGCGTAGACCGTTCGCAGGTTCGCTTCGGTCAGCGCGTCGACAGGCCGGTCGAGCGCGACCTGCCGACCATCGGCGAGCAACAGCAGGCGATCGCAGTGCGCAGCGGCGAGGTTGACGTCGTGCAGCACGACCAGCGCGGCGACCCGATGCCGGTGCGCGATCGTCGACACGGCGCCGAGCAGCAGGAGCTGGTGGCGCGGATCGAGGCTGGCCGTCGGCTCGTCGAGAAACAGCACCCGGTATTGGCCCGCGGGCCGCGCCGCGAACAGTTGCACGAGCACTCGGGCGAACTGCACGCGCTGCTGCTCGCCGCCCGACAGGCTCGCATAGCGGCGATCGGCGAGCGCCTGCGCGTCGGCCGTCGCGAGCGCGTCGCCGCAGAGGGCGTCCAGCGCGTCCGGCGAGAGCTCCGGGAACGGATAGGCGCCCATCGCGACGACCTCGCGCACGCCGAGATCGAAGGCCAGCGACGGCAACTGCGGCAAGACCGCGCGCCGCCGGGCGAGTTCAGCGGCCGCCCAGTTCGAAAGCGCGCGCCCGTCGAAGACGAGTTCGCCGCCGGCCGGCGCCAGTTCGCCGGCCAGCGTGGCCAGCAGTGTCGTCTTGCCCGCACCGTTGGCGCCGAGCACCCCGAGCACTTCGCCGGGTAGCAGCCGCAGCGAGATGCCGCTCAGCACGCTGCGCTGTCCGCGGCTGCAATGCAGGTCCTCGGCAGCCAGCATCAGGGAACCCTGCGCGTCAGCAGCCACAGCAGGAACGGCCCGCCGACCAGGCTCGTGACGATGCCGATCGGCAGCTCGGCCGGCATTACGACGATGCGTGCCAGCCAGTCGGCCAGCGTCAGCGCGATCGCGCCGGCCAGCGCCGAGGCCGGCAGCAGCCAGCGGTGATCGGCGCCCAGCGTGAGTCTGACCAGATGCGGAACGACGAGCCCGACGAAGGCGATCGTGCCGCTGACGGCGACCAGCGGCCCGACCAGCAGCGCGACCAGCACGACCAGGCGCCGTCGCAGCGGCTTCAGCGGAAAGCCCAGGTGCTGCGCCTCGCGCTCGCCGAGCAGCAGCGCGTTCATCGCTCGCCAATGGCGGATCAGCAGCGTCGACAGCAGCGCGACCCAGGGGGCGGGCCCAGCCAGCATCGTCCAGCCGCCGCCCGCAAGGCTGCCCATGTTCCAGAAGGTCAGGTTGCGCAGCTGCGCATCGTCGGCCTGCCAGGTGAACAGTCCGATCAGGCTCGCGCAGATCGCGTTGATCGCGATGCCGGCCAGCAGCACGCCGGCCGCGCCGGGATGACGGCTGCCGAGGCGATAGGCGGCCGCGGTCGCGAGCAGGCTGCCGACGAAGGCAGCCGGCGCGACCAGCAGCAGGCTCGAACCGGCGAGCACGATCGCCGCGACGGCGCCCAGCGCCCCGCCCAGCGACACGCCGATCAGGCCGGGCTCGGCCAGCGGATTGCGAAACAGTGCCTGCATCGCGGCCCCGGCGATCGACAGCCCGGCGCCGACGACGATCGCGAAGACGACGCGCGGCAGG
>CALLYQ010000412.1 GCA_937858875.1 uncultured Lautropia sp.
GGCGACGATACCGGGTCGGACACCACCGAATCGGACGCCACCGGGTCGGACGCCACCGGGTCAGCCCGCCAGCGCCTTCTCGACCGCGCGCCGCGCCATCACGGTGACCATCGCCGCGCGGTACTCGGCCGAGCCGTGCAGGTCGCTGTTGCAGCCGGCCGGGTCGATCCTGATCCCGGCGATCGCGTCGGGCGAGAAGTTGCCGGCGAGCGCCTGCTCCATTTCGGGCACGCGAAACGCATGCGAGCGCACGCCGGTCACCGCCACGCGCACACCCGAGGCGCCCTGGCTGACCATCACGCCGACCAGCGCAAAGCGCGAGGCCGGCTGCTTGAACTTGATGTAGGCTGCGCGCTGCGGAATCGGAAAGCTGACCGACACCACCAGTTCGCCGGGTTCGAGCGCCGTCGTGAACAGGTCGACGAAGAAATCGTCACCGGCGATCGACCTGCGATCGGTCTGAACGGTCGCACCGAGCCCGAGCACGGCCGCCGGATAGTCGGCAGCCGGGTCGGCGTTGGCGATCGAGCCACCGATCGTGCCCATGTTGCGCACCATCTGGTCGCCGATCTCGCCGGCCAGATCGGCCAGCGCCGGAATCGCCTGCCGAACGTCGGCCGAGCGGGCGACTTCGGAGTGCCGGGTCATGGCACCGATCTTCAACGAATCGCCGCTGCGCTCGATGCCGCGCAGTTCGGGGATTGCCGACAGGTCGACCAGCGTGCTGGCCGAAGCCAGGCGCAGTCGCATCGACTGCACCAGGCTCTGGCCGCCGCCCAGGTAGCGGGCTTCGTCGCCGACGGCCGCAGCCACCGCCTGTGCGAGTTGTTGCGGACGCTGGTATTCGAATTCGTACATGTTCTCGTCTCCTCGTCCGGGTCGTCAGGCGAACTTGTTGGCGACGCGCCAGACACGCTCGGGTGTGGCCGGCATCGCAATGCCGTCGACGCCGAGGGCGTCGGTCAGCGCGTTGATGAAGGCCGGCGGCGAACCGATCGCGCCCGCCTCGCCGCAACCCTTGACGCCCAGCGGGTTGTGCGTGCACGGCGTGACCGTCGTGTCGACGGTGAACTTCGGCAGGTCGTCGGCGCGCGGCATCGTGTAGTCCATGTACGAACCGGTCAGCAGTTGCCCGGAATCGGCATCGTAGGCGCAGGCCTCGAGCATCGCCTGGCCGAGCCCCTGTGCCAGGCCGCCGTGCACCTGTCCCTCGACGATCATCGGGTTGACGACGTTGCCGAAGTCGTCGACGGCGACGAACTGCACGACCTGGCTGCGCCCGGTATCGGGGTCGATCTCGACCTCGCAGATGTGTGCGCCGGCCGGGTAGGTGAAGTTGGTCGGGTCGTAGAACGCGTTCTCGTTCAGACCCGGCTCGAGCTTGTCGAGCGGGTAGTTGTGCGGCACGTAGGCGGTCAGCGCAATCTGGGCGAACGGCACCTTGCGGTCGGTGCCGGCCACCTTGAACTCGCCGTTGTCGAACTCGATGTCGGTGTCGGCTGCCTCGAGCAGGTGGGCGGCGATCTTCTTGCCCTTGGCGATCACCTTGTCGATCGCCTTGACGATCGCCGTTCCGCCGACCGACAAGGAGCGGCTGCCGTAGGTGCCCATGCCGAAGGGCACCCGGCCGGTGTCGCCGTGGACGATTTCGACGTTCTCCACCGGAATGCCCAGCTTGCCGGCGACGACCTGCGCGAACGTGGTTTCATGCCCCTGCCCGTGGCTGTGCGAACCGGTGAACACGGTGACCGTGCCGGTCGGATGCACGCGCACTTCGCCGGCCTCGAAGAGCCCCGCACGCGCGCCGAGCGCGCCGGCGATGTTCGACGGCGCCAGCCCGCAGGCCTCGATGTAGCAGGAGTAACCGAGCCCGCGCAGCTTGCCGCGCTGCGCCGCCTCCTGCTTGCGCGCCGGAAACCCGGCCACATCGGCGAGCTTTTGCGCCTTGTCGAGCGAGGCAGCGTAGTCGCCGATGTCATAGGTCAGTCCGACCGGCGTGGCATAGGGGAAGTCGGTGATGAAGTTGCGCCGGCGGATCTCGGCCGGGTCGAGCTTCATGTCGCGTGCGCACTGCTCGACCAGCCGCTCGACCACGTAGGTGGCCTCGGGGCGGCCGGCACCGCGATAGGCGTCGACCGGCGCGGTGTTCGTGAACACGGCCTTGACCTCTGCGTAGATCGCCGGCGTGCGGTACTGCCCGGCGAGCAGCGTCGCGTACAGGATCGTCGGCACCGACGATGCGAAGGTCGACAGGTAGGCACCGACGTTGGCCGTCGTCTTCACGCGCATGGCCAGGAAGCCGCCGTCGGCGTCCATCGCCATTTCGGCCGTGGTCACGTGGTCGCGGCCATGGGCGTCGGTCAGGAACGACTCGCTGCGTTCGGCGGTCCACTTGATCGGCCGGCCGACCCGCTTCGAAGCCCAGACCAGCGCCGTTTCCTCCGGATACAGGAAGATCTTCGAGCCGAAACCGCCGCCGACGTCAGGCGCGATCACGCGCACCTTCGACTCGGGCAGGCCGAGCACGAAGGCGCTCATCAGCAGCCGCTCGACGTGCGGGTTCTGGTTGGCCACGTACAGCGTGTAGCTGTCGTCGTGGCGCGCATGGACGGCATTCGCGGCGCGCGGCTCGATCGCGTTGGGAATCAGCCGGTTGTTGACGAGGTCGATGCGCGTGACCTTCGCGGCCCGGGCGAAGGCCGCGTCGACCGCGGCCTTGTCGCCGTGACCCCAGTCATAGCAGACGTTGTCCGGCACTTCGTCGTGCACGGCGGCGCCGGCGGTGTCGGCCGTTGCGGTATCGACGACTGCCGGCAGCGGTTCGTAGTCGACGTCGACCATCTCGGCCGCGTCTTTCGCCTGCAGCAGGCTTTCGGCCACGACCAGCGCGACCTGGTCGCCCACGTGGCGGGCCTTGCCCTGCGCGAGCACCGGATGGGGCGGCTCCTTCATCGGGCTGCCGTCCTTGCTGTGGATCAGCCAGCCACAGGGCAGGCCGCCGACCTTGGCTTCGGCCAGGTCGTCGCCGGTGAAGACCGCCACGACGCCGGGAGCGGCGAGCGCGCGGCTCGTGTCGATCGCATTGATCCGGGCGTGAGCGTGCGGCGAGCGCACGAAGACGCCGAAGGTCTGGCCAGGCATCACGACGTCGTCGGTGTACTGGCCGTTGCCGGTCAGGAAGCGCTTGTCCTCGCGACGCAGCAGCGATTTGCCGATCGGCGAACTCGACATGTCGGTCATGGTTCGTCTCCCGAAGCGTCAGCCCTGCGCCGCGACCTGTTCGATCGCACGCACGATGTTGTGGTAGCCGGTGCAGCGGCAGATGTTGCCTTCGAGGCCCGCGCGGATCTCCTCCTCGTTGGGCTTGGGATTGTCCTGCAGCAACTGCACGGCGGACATCACCATGCCCGGCGTGCAGAAGCCGCACTGCAGCGCGTGGCACTCGTGGAATGCCTGCTGCATCGGGTGCAGTCGATCGCCTTCGGCGAGCCCTTCGATCGTCGTGATTGCCGCGCCTTCGGCCTGCACGGCCAGCATCGAGCAGGACTTCACCGCACGCCCGTTCATGTGCACCGTACAGGCGCCGCACTGCGCGGTGTCGCAGCCGACGTGCGTGCCGGTAAGTTGCAGGTGCTCGCGGATGAACTGCACGAGCAGCGTGCGGGCGTCGATGCTCGCCGACACCTGCTTGCCATTGACCGTCATGGTCACCGTCTGACTCATCGCTGTCTCCCCTTGTTCCTTTCTGTCGAAACGGCATACTCCACCGACGCGCCGCCGCTTGCGTCGTTGTGGCCCATATCATGCCACCTTCGAGGGCGGGAATGCTGCTGGCCGGCGGTCGGGTGGCAAGGCCGCCGGCCAGCGCCGGGCGAGCGTCAAAGCGGGCAGGGCATCGGCAGCGTGTCGCAGTTCGTGCAACTGCGGTTGACCCATCCCGCACCGCTCGGGCTCAGCATCGAGTCGAGCCAATGCGAGAACAGGTCGCCGCCGCTGCTTTCGCGGTAGAACAGCGGCACGCCGACGTTCCCCGGGTCGTTGCCGGGCAGGATCATGTGCGAGACGCCGGCGCCGACGTAGCTGCGGAAGTTCGGTAGCCGCTCGCGATCGGCCAGCTCGGCGCGCATGATGTCCGACCATTGGCGGCAAGCGGTGCCCTGACTGCCCGTCAGGCCGTTGACCATCACACCGTAGAAGCCCATCTGCACGAGGTCGAGGCTCGTCGTGTACTGCGCGAAGCGGTCGTTCGGATAGCGCTCCGCAAGGCGATCGGCCAGTTCTCCACCCGGCGCGGACGCTGCGTCGGGCCCGAACACCGACTCGCGCAGCTGCATGTTCCAGCTCTGATTCCGAATCTCGCTGAAACTTTCCGGTACGACCGCCTGGCCGGCATCGGCCAGCATGCTCGCCTGTGCGGCGGGGAAAACGTCACGGATCTCCGGGTAGTGAGCCGCGGCGCCGTAGGCGCCTGCGCTGGAGCCGGCCACGAACACTTGCTCGGGATTACGGAAGTTGCGCTCGATCCACTTCAGCACCACGCGGAAGTTGTCGGCGCCCCGGTGCTCGATCTGGAAGGCCTGGCCGTTGAACGGGCTGGTATAGGTCTGCGTGACCGAACCGGCGTGAACGTCGCCGGTGCAGTAGGGCACATAGACGTAGCTCCAGTCATGGACGGGATTCTGGGCGTTCTCCGTATCGAAAAGCCCGCCGAGCGCTCGCGGGTCGTTGCCGGGCAGGATTGCCGGCGCGTACAGCTGAGGCGTGTCGGGCGATGCAGCGGGGTCGACCGGCAGCGAGCAGGTCATGCCGTCCCAACAGGCGCCGCCCCCTTCGAAGAAGACGACAAGCTTGTCGGCGGTTCCGCGTTTCGCCCAGAAGTGGAATTCGGGGTTGGTCCCGGGAAAACCGGAGCAGGTGGGTCTGAAGAGCTTGCCGTCGATCTCGGTTTCGACGGGAACGAAGCGTGTCCACTCGCCGGGGGCCATCGGCAGCGGCTCGGCAACCTGCGGCGGATCGTCGCTGCTGCTGCCGCAGGCGGCAAGCGCCGCCGCAAGACCCAATGCGACCAGCGGCCTGGACAGCGGGAAAAATCGATTCGAAACCTTCGATCCCATGACCTGTTCCCCCTTGTGAATCAGTACGATATGCGGTTCTTGTTGAAGTTTGGGCGAATGCCAGGCCCAGGAGGTTGACACAGGTCGGTGTCTCGAAATCGCGACACTGCGAACCGGTAGAATCACCGGTTACGCTCGCTTCCGATTTTTCCGACATGACGATCAAGTCCGACAAGTGGATCCGCCGGATGGCAGGCGAGGGGATGATCGAGCCCTTCGAACCGGGGCAGGTCCGTTCCGTCGACGGACGGCGGATCGTCTCCTACGGCACCTCCAGCTACGGCTACGACGTTCGCTGCGCCGACGAATTCAAGATCTTCACGAACATCAACTCGACGATCGTCGACCCGAAGGCTTTCGACCAGAAGTCCTTCGTCGATTTCAAGGGTCCGGTGTGCATCATCCCGCCGAACTCGTTCGCGCTGGCGCGCACCGTCGAGTTCTTCCGGATCCCGCGCAGCGTGCTGACGATCTGCCTCGGGAAATCGACATATGCCCGCTGCGGGATCATCGTGAACGTCACGCCGCTCGAGCCCGAGTGGGAGGGCCACGTGACGCTCGAGTTCTCGAACACGACGCCGCTGCCGGCCAAGATCTATGCCGGCGAGGGCTGCGCCCAGGTGCTGTTCCTCGAATCCGACGAGGTCTGCGAGACCTCGTACAAGGACCGCGGCGGCAAGTATCAGGGGCAGACCGGCGTGACATTGCCGCGCACCTGACGCTGCTCCGGAAGTGAGCCCCGAGCTGCCGTATTTCGCACCCGCCGCCTTCGACGACCCGGCGGCCGCACTCGAGCGCGCGCGGCTCGTCTACGATTCCAGCGTCGAATGGCTGCGCGAATCGCTGCGGCGCTTCGTCGCCGGTGAAGACGTCGGCGCGCATGTCCGGGCCTGCTATCCCTTCGTTCGTGTGCACACCGACACCGGCACGCGTCCGGACTCGCGGCTCAGCTACGGTTTCGTCGCCGGTCGCGGCAGCTACGAAACGACACTGACGCGTCCCGACCTGTTCGGCAACTATTTCCTCGAGCAATTCCGGCTGCTGGTGCGGAACCACGGCGTGCCGCTGGAGATCGGGACCTCGCGCCAGCCGATCCCGATCCACTTCGCGCTGGCCGAAGGCGACCATATCGAGGGCCAGCTCGATCCCCGCCGCCGCGCGCTGATGCACGAGGTCTTCGATCTGCCCGACCTGAGCGCAATGGATGACGGCATCGCCAACGGCACGCACGAGCCCGCGGGCGGCGAGCCGCATCCGCTGGCGCTGTTCACCGCGCCGCGAGTCGACTACTCGCTGCACCGGCTGCGCCACTACACCGGCACCAGCCCCGACTGGTTCCAGAACTTCGTGCTGTTCACGAACTATCAGTTCTACATCGACGAGTTCGTCCGCATGGGCCGCCAGATGATGTCCGAGCCTGCCGGGCACGAATACGAGGCCTTCGTCGAGCCGGGCAATCTCGTCACACGTGGCGCCGGTCGGCCGGCCGGGCCGCGCGACGCAGCCGGCGTCGTGCCGCCGCGCCTGCCGCAGATGCCGGCCTATCACCTGGTGCGCGGCGATCGCGCCGGGATCACGATGGTCAACATCGGCGTCGGGCCGTCCAGCGCCCGCACGATCACCGACCACATCGCGGTGCTGCGTCCGCACGCCTGGCTGATGCTCGGGCACTGCGCCGGCCTGCGCAATTCGCAGCAGCTGGGCGACTACGTGCTCGCGCATGCCTACGTGCGCGAGGACCACGTGCTCGATGAGGAATTGCCGCTATGGGTGCCGATCCCGGCGCTCGCGGAGATCCAGGTCGCGCTCGAAGCGGCAGTCGCCGAAGTCACGCAACTCGGCGGCTACGAACTCAAGCGGCTGATGCGCACCGGCACGGTGGCGAGCACCGACAACCGCAACTGGGAGCTGCTGCCGACCCGCGGCGTGCCGACGACTCCGGAGCGGCGTTTCAGCCAGAGCCGGGCGGTCGCGCTCGACATGGAATCGGCCACGATCGCCGCCAACGGTTTCCGTTTCCGGGTCCCTTACGGCACGCTGCTGTGTGTCAGCGACAAGCCGCTGCACGGCGAGATCAAGCTGCCCGGCATGGCCGATCATTTCTATCGCGGACGCGTCGACCAGCACCTGCGCATCGGCATTCGCGCCCTCGAGTTGCTGCGCGAGCAAGCCGGCGAGAGGCTGCACAGCCGCAAGCTGCGCAGCTTCGCCGAAGTCGCTTTCCAGTAGGGCCGCGCGCAACACCGATCCGCGCGCTTCGCCCATGCGTGGGCATTGCATGACGGTAAAATCGTCCGCTTCGAGCGGATCACCGATACGGCTGTCGTGCAGCGGGCGCGACGTAGCCGGATGCGATACTCGGTGCCGATGTCTCCCGCGCTGAAGCCGGGCGACAAACAGGAGCGTTCCCGATGGCCGACAAACTGATCATTTTCGACACCACGCTGCGCGACGGCGAGCAGAGTCCCGGGGCGTCGATGACCAAGGAAGAGAAGCTGCGCATCGCCAAGCAGCTCGAAAAACTGCGCGTCGACGTGATCGAAGCCGGATTCGCGGCCTCGTCGAACGGCGATTTCGAGGCGGTCAAGGCGATCGCCGACGCGGTCACCGAGTCGACCGTCTGTTCGCTGTCGCGCGCCAACGACCGCGACATCGCACGCGCCGCCGAGGCGCTGAAGGGCGCGAAGTCCTCGCGCATCCATACGTTCATCGCGACCTCGGCGCTGCACATGGAGCAGAAGCTGCGGATGACGCCGGAGCAGGTCTTCGAGCAAGCCCGGCTCGCGGTGCGCTATGCGCGGAACCATACCGACAACGTCGAGTTCTCCCCCGAAGACGGCAGCCGCTCGGATCTCGATTTCCTGTGCCGGATCCTCGAGGCGGTCATCGCCGAAGGCGCGACCACGATCAACATCGCCGACACGGTCGGCTACGGCGTGCCCGAGCTGTTCGGCAACCTGGTGCGCACGCTGCGCGAACGGGTGCCGAACTCGGACAAGGCGGTCTGGTCCGTGCACTGCCATAACGATCTCGGCATGGCCGTGGCGAACTCGCTGGCCGGCGTCACGATCGGCGGTGCGCGGCAGGTCGAATGCACGATCAACGGCCTGGGCGAACGCGCCGGCAACACCTCGCTCGAAGAGATCGTCATGGCGGTCAAGACGCGCCGCGACTATTTCGACCTCGAAGTTGGCGTCGATACCACGCAGATCGTCCCGAGCTCGAAGCTCGTCTCGAGCATCACGGGCTTCCCGGTGCAGCCGAACAAGGCGGTCGTCGGCGCCAACGCCTTCGCGCATGCCTCGGGCATCCACCAGGACGGCGTCTTGAAGGCGCGCGACACCTACGAGATCATGCGCGCCGAGGACGTCGGCTGGTCGGCCAACAAGATCGTCCTGGGCA
>CALLYQ010000413.1 GCA_937858875.1 uncultured Lautropia sp.
GATGCTGAAGGCGCCGGGTTCGCTCGACGCCTGGGAAGCCTGCCACCGAGGCCTATGGCACATGTATCGGTTCGCGAAGGTCGACAACGCGCGTGCCCGGCATTTCTTCGAGACCGCGCTGCGGCTCGATCCGACTTTCTCGCGGGCCTGGGCCGGCTTGTCGTTCACGCATTTCCAGAACGCATTCCAGGGCTGGGCCGATCGCGAATCGGAGACTGCCCGTGCCCTCGAAGCGGCCGGCAGGAGCTTGATGGCCGACGACCGCGACCCCGCCGCGCACTGGGCGATGGGCCGGGCGCTATGGCTGCGGGGCGGGCAGGATGCGTCGGTCGCCGAACTCGCCCAATCGATCGACCTGAGTCCGAATTTCGCACTCGCGCACTACACGCTGGCCTTCGTCCAGGCGCAGGCCGGCGATGCGCAGGCGGCAATCGCATCGTCGGACTTTTCGCGGCAGTTGAGCCCGTTCGATCCGTTGTTGTTCGGAATGCTCGGCTCGCGCGCGATCGCGCTCGTGCGCCTGGGTCGATTCGAAGAAGCCGCGCAATGGGCGGTCAGGGCCGCAGCGCGACCGAACGCGCATCCGCACATTCACGCCATTGCCGCGTTCTCGCTGGCGCTTGCCGGGTCGCTGGACGAAGCACGAGGCTTCATGGCGAACATTCGCAAGGTGGCGCCCTTGTACGGCTTCGCCGATTTCACGGCGGCATTCCGGTTCGACGACGACGGGTCGGCCTTGTTTCGCGAGGGGGCGAGGCGGATCGGCCTGGGCTGAGCCGCAGCCTGCTCTCCCGTCGGCTCGGTGAGAGCTTCATGATCGATTGCCTGAACGCCTCCACGCGGACGGGCGCCCGCACATTCGCACCCGACTGACCGGGTCAATCCTTCTTCTCTTCGAGTTGCTGGATGTCCCCCGCGTCTTTCGGCACGGCCGACCGCGGGTCCTCGAGCGGCATCGTCGGTGTCAGGACCGATGCGGTATCGGTTTCCGTGGAGATGGTCAGGAAAGCGAGGTGGGCCTCGTAGCGCTCGAGCACGTCGTCGATGACCTGCTGCCTCGTGAGGCCCATCAGGTCATAGCCGCCCGAACCGGTCTGAGTGAACACCTCGAGGCGGTAATAGACGTCGGTCTCGCGCGTCATCCGGCCGCTGAACATCGGCACCGGCGCCTCCACGATCGCGACCTGGTAGTGGAAAGCGCGGAACGTGTCCAACGACACCCGCAGCAGCGGCTCCTCGAAGCCGATCTCGTTGGTCATCACACTGCGCTCGACTTCGTATCCCTGGTTGCGGAACTCGGCGGCCACGTCGTCGAGCGCCGGCCGCACCGTGCGGTCCAGGAACAGGGTGACCTGGCGCAGTGTCGGAAACGCGCGCAAGCGTTCCAGCCGCTGCTTCCACGACCGCTCGGGCACGTGGCCGCCGATCGGGGCCATGGATCGCCTGCGCAGCACCTGCCCTTCGCGCTCGGCCCGCTCCATACGCAGCACCTTGTAGAAAGACGCCATGACGAGGTAGGCGATGATCGTGACGGGCAGCGCGAAGATCAGCGTCGCGTACTCCATCGTCGTCACGCCGCCTGCCAGCAGCATCGCTACGGTGAGTACCGCGGTCAGGATGGCCCAGAAGATGCGCAGCCATTTCGGCCCGTCCTGCGACGGATCCGGGATCGAAGCCGAGAAGTTCGACATCACCATCGCGCCGGAGTTCGCGCTCGTCAGGTAGAACAGCAGGCCCGACAGCGTTGCCAGCCCGGTCAGGAACATCGCGCCCGGGAACATCTGCAGCAGTGCGTACCACCCGCTCTCCGGACTCTCGATGTGGCGACGCCGAATACGGTGCCGACCAGCGCGACGATGCTGATGCCATCGCCCAGGGGGCCGCGCACGCGCCTGCCGAACAGCGGATAGAGCGCCGCACGGATCGACAGCGGCATGCCCCAGCGGTAGGCGAAGTACCCCATCGCCATGCCGAGCAGCGCATACATCGACCAGCCGGCGACGCCGTAGTGGAACATCGTCCAGACGACGGCATCCTGCCGCGCGTCGATCGTGCCGCCCTCGCCGGAGGGCGGATACAGGTACTGCACGACCGGGCCGGTGACCGAGTAGAAAAGCATGTCGATCCCGACGCCCGCGGCGAACAGCATCGCCACCCAGGTCACCAGCTTGTATTGCGGCCGCGAGTGATCGGGACCGAGCCGAACATCGCCTTCCTTGGAGAACGCGACCCAGAGCACGAATCCGATCACCAGCGTGACCGTGAGCACGTAGTACCAACCGAGGTTCGTCGCGATCCAGTCGACGACCTGCTTCATCGTCGTGCGCGCGTCACCGGGCGTGAGGATCGCCCAGATCGAGAATGCGAGGATCACTGCCGACGAGATCGCCAACACGCGCCAGTTGATGCGAGCGGTACGGTGCTCGAGGAGTTCCTGCGGTCCCTTGCTGAGGTCGCTGCGCGATACCGGCGCGTCGTCGTCGTCGGGACGCTCGTGCCGGCGCTCGGTGCCGCCGAATCGGCTTCGCTCGAGCGGTGGGTGCGGCGTTGCCGCTAGCACGTCGGGCGCTTGTTTTCTCGGCCGAGCGGCTTCGGAGCGCACGTCGTCGGATGGTTCGACCGGCATGGGTCCTCTCCTTCCTCGAAGTGCGCCCCTCGAGTGGCTGTCTACGGGAAGCAGTCAGACGATCGGAATGATAGGGTCGAGCTCGCCGACGAATCGAGTTATTTCCACGCGAAGGCCGGCTGGTCGAAATGCGCAACCCGCGTATGCCGCCCGGCGATGCAGACCTCCCGGAACTGGTACAGCACCGCGGCGGTCGGCGCGGCGATCCAGCTCTGGCCGACTGGCATCCGCAGCACCGGATGTTCGCTGCCGGGCACCTCGTCGAGCAGCGGCGCGTCGGCGCGCATGAATTCGGCGACCGGGATCCGGTGGATGCTCGCGACCTCGGCTGGGTTCGGCCGCATCGCCCGCGCGCTGCCGGCCCAGACGACGACCGGCGTGATGACGAAGCCGGAGCGTGTCACGTAGTCGTCGAGCCGGCCGAGGATCGTGTCGGCGCCGAGCTCCAGGTGCACTTCCTCGTGCAACTCGCGCAGCGCCGCCTGCTCGGCCGTTTCGCCGTCGTCGATGCGCCCGCCGGGCAGCGCCCATTGGCCGGCATGGTTGCGCAAACGGAACGAACGACGCGTGAGGATCAGCGCGGCGCGCCGGCTCCAGACAGGCTGGCGCGCGAACCCCTGCAGGTCGGCGCCGCTGTCTTCGTCGGTGATTGCG
>CALLYQ010000414.1 GCA_937858875.1 uncultured Lautropia sp.
GCCGGTCGCATCGCTCGATTGATATGGCCCCACTCTGTCAAGAGGCAGGAGCGCTCTTAGGGCCGTCCGGGGGAAGGCTCCAAGGGATGGATCGAGAGATAGCTGCACCCGATGGGCAACGCGACACGCGAGATCGAATCGACGGTGGATCAGTCTGATATGCGCGGGCTGGGTACCGCAAGTCAACGATTGGTCGCGCCCGGCGCCGGCAAGTCAGCGCGCGACGGCGGCGGCCGGATTAGCCGCAACTACACGACCGACGACCTTCCGGTGATTCTCGGCGGTGGCATCGCCACCGGAGTCGCCGCGGTGATGGTTCTGGCGCTCTACATCCAGAGCGACCAGACGATCGGGCTCTACGACAATCCGCAACGGATCTGGATCGCATGTCCGGTCCTGCTCTACTGGGTCCTTCGCGTCTGGTTCGATGCGAACCGCGGCGAGGTCGACGAAGACCCGGTGGCCTGGGCCGGCAAGGATCCGGTCAGTTGGCTGGCCGCTGGCCTGATCGCCGCCGCGTTCGCAGCGGCGCTGTAGACATGGCGCGGCGTCCCGGAGCGCGCCGTCCGGCGTCAGTCGATCGGGTCGTAGCGGATTTCCAGGATTTCCAGCTCGTCGACGCCCGCCGGCGTGCGCAGCGAAACCAGGTCGCCTTCGCGCGCCTTCGTGATCGCGCGAGCGATCGGTGAGATCCAGCTGACACGGCGACGCGGCGGATCGACCTCGTCGATGCCGACGATGGTCACCGTCTCCTCCTGCTCGCCGTTGCGCAGATACGTGACGGTGGCGCCGAAGAACACCTGGCCGACGTCCTCGCGCTGCGTCGGGTCCACGACCTCGGCCTGGTCGAGCCGACGCGTCAGGAAGCGGATTCGGCGGTCGATCTCGCGCAGCCGCTTCTTGCCGTACAGGTAGTCGCCGTTTTCCGAGCGGTCGCCGTTCGACGCCGCCCAGGAGACGATGCGCACGACCTCGGGCCGCTCGACGTCGAGCAGCTGCAAAAGCTCGCTCTTCATGCGCGCGTGTCCGGCCGGCGTCATGTAGTTGCGCCCGCCGGGTGCAGCCGGTGCTGCCTCGGTCAGATCGACGTCGTCGTCTTCGACCGTGTCTTCCTTCGTGAATGCCTTGCTCATCTCGATCGGGGCGCCTGTCGCCAACGGTCGGTGACGCAGTTCCTCGTCACGCTGCCGCAACACGCCGACCATAGCATCGATCACGCCCATCGACCCGAACCGGAGCGCCGAGGCCGACATGAACGCCCGTCGACTGTTCAGACGCTACATGAAGCTCGTCAGCCGATCGCCTGTGTCCCGGCATCCTCTCGCATCGGCCGCTGCCGACGCAGCAAGTGCTGCCGGGCTGCGCCGGCCCTCCGGCGCCGCGCATGCCGCCGAGCCGGACGGCAGCTGCGAACTGCTCGAGCGTCGCCGGCAGTTCGCCGGCTGGGTCCACTGATTCGACTGTTGGGGGATCGGGGGCGATCCGCCCTCGCTCAACTGCCGGCGATCGCCATCTCGCCGATCAGCACCGAACCGGTGCGCTTCGTGCCACGGGTAATCTCGTCGGCACCGACCGCCACGACGTCGCTGAACATCTGACGCAGGTTGCCGGCGATCGTGATCTCCTCGACCGGATAGGCGATCTCCCCGTCTTCGACCCAGAAGCCGGAAGCGCCGCGCGAATAGTCGCCGGTCACGTAGTTGACGCCCTGCCCCATCAGGTCGGTCACGAGCAGGCCGGTGCCCAGGCGCTTCAGCATCGCCTCGAAGGAATCGCGCGGCTTCGCGAGCCGGCTCGCCAGTCGCAGGTTGTGCGAGCCGCCGGCGTTGCCGGTGGTCTTCATGCCCAGCTTGCGCGCCGAGTACGTCGACAGGAAATAACCCTGCAGCACGCCGGCATCGACGACCTTGCGTCGCTGAGTGACCACGCCCTCGCTGTCGAAGGGGGCGCTGCCGGCTTCGCCGCGCAGCGAGGGATCCTCGACGATGTCGATGTGCTCCGGAAACAGCGACTGTCCGAGCGAGTCGACGAGGAAAGTCGACTTGCGGTACAGCGCCCCGCCGCTGGTCGCCTGCACGAAATGGCCGAGCAGCCCGCAGGCCAGCGGCGCTTCGTAGAGCACGGGCACGCGCCGGGTCGACAGCCGCCGCGCGCCCAGCCGTGCCAGCGCACGCTCGGCGGCATAGCGGCCCAGCGACTGCGGATCGGCAAGCTTGCGGGGATTCGCATGCGAGCTGTACCAGTCGTCGCGCTGCATGTCGCGGCCGCGCTGCGCGATCGGCGCCGCGGCGATCGAGTGGCGGCTGTAGCGATAGCCGCCTTCGAATCCGAGCGTATTGGCAGCCATGAACTGTCCGTGGCTGACCGAGACCGATGCGCCTTCGGAGTTGCGGATCCCCGGGCCGACGGCGAAGGCCGCCGCCTCGGCGGTCTGGGCAATCTCTACGGCCTCGTCGACCGAGATCTTCCACGGATGGAAGACGCCGGGATCGCGCCAGTCGCGAGCCAGCGTATCGGGGTCCGGCAGACCGGCGAACGGATCCTCGGCGGTATGACGCGCGATCGCGCAGGCCGCCGCCACCGTTTCGGCAATCGAGCTCTCGGAGAAGTCGCTGGTGCTCGCGTGGCCGCGGCGCGTACCGATATAGACCGAGATGCCCAGTCCCTTGTCGCGCGTCTGCTCGATCGTCTCGATCTTGCCGCGGCGCACGTTGACCGCCAGTCCGCTGCTCTCCGAAACTTCGGCCGCCGCGTCCGTCGCACCGCCGGCGCGAGCGCGATCGAGAGCCATCGCGGCGAGCTGGCCGAGTCGGGCC
>CALLYQ010000415.1 GCA_937858875.1 uncultured Lautropia sp.
GAGGCGCGTCGCGATGCCGTTCGGGAGCCGGTGCGGAAGGAGGAGTCGCGAGAGCGCGCGCCAGTAACTCGAGAGCCATTGTTCTGTTCCTTGACCATGCCAGCGATCTGCCTGCAAGCATGACGCATCGCCGGACCGGCCTCATTTAAGTCCAGAATGGAGCCCGGTGGCGCATTCGCCTCGATGGCCGAAACGACGCCGTTGACTCTCATCAAGGAGCCTTGCGAAGCCGTGTCGCATCCTCGAATCATGAGATCCTCCAGGCCCGAGAACCCGACCGCCAGGGCCGGCAAGCATCCCTCCCCGTTCGTCCCACTGGCCATCGTAGCCGCGATGGTGGTTGCGGCGTCGTGGCCGGCGGGGGCGCAGGCGGCATCCGATCAAAGCGAGTCCTTGCAGCCGGCGCCCGAACGCGTGCGCGAACTGGTTACCATGGTGCGGCAGGACTGCGGCTCCTGTCACGGTCTGTCGTTGGCAGGCGGCCTCGGGCCGGCGCTGCTTCCGAAGGATCTGGCCGACAAGCCGCTGGATTCGCTGGTCGCGACCGTGATGCAGGGCAGGCCGGGCTCGGCGATGCCCGGCTGGAGTCGTTTCATGAACGAGGACGAGGCGCAATGGGTCGTGCGCGAGTTGGTCAGGGGTTTTCCCGAATTGCCGGTCGCGGAGCGGTGATGTCGACGATCCGGTTTACGTCGATCGTGCGGGTCGCTGCCGCCACCGCCGCAGCGGCCTTTACGCTGGCCGGCTGTGCGCCGCTCGCCGGCCCGCCCGCCGGCGGCGCAGCGCCCGAAGCACGCGGCACCGGCGACCTCGGCGTCGTCATCGAACGGGCGAGCGGGCAACTGAGCGTCGTCGAGACCAGCGGCCGCACGGCACTGGCCCGCGTCGATGGGCTCGGCGACCTGTCGCACGCCTCGGTCGTGTTCTCGCGCGACGCCCGCTACGCCTACGTGTTCGGCCGTGACGGCGGGCTCAGCAAGGTCGACCTGCTGAGCGCCCGGGTGGTCGCGCGCGTGATCCAGTCCGGCAACGCGATCGGCGGCGCGATCTCGCAAGACGGTCGCATGGTCGTCGTGCAGAACTACGAGCCCGGCGGCATCAAGGCTTTCGATGCCGAGACGCTCGAGCTTCTGGCCGACGTCCCGGCCGAGTACGGCAACGACGGCCAGCGCTCGAAGGTCGTCGGCCTGGCCGACCTGCCCGGCAACCGCTTCGTCTATTCGCTGTTCGACGCCGGCGAGATCCGCGTCACCGACCTGTCCGATCCGTCGCGCCCGCGCACCGAGCGCTATCCGGCGGGGCGCCAGCCCTACGACGCGCTGGTCACGCCCGATGGCCGCTACTACATCGCCGGTCTGTTCGGCGAAGACGGCCTGGCGATGCTCGACCTCTGGCGCCCGGAAAAGGGCGTGCGCCGGATCCTCGACGGCTACGGACGCGGCACCACGCCGCTGCCGGTCTACAAGATGCCGCATCTGCGCGGCTGGGCCATCGCCGGCGGACGCGCTTACCTGCCGGCCATCGGCCGGCACGAGGTGCTGGTCGTCGAGACGCGCGACTGGCAGGAAGTCGCGCGGATCCCGGTCAAGAGCCAGCCGGTGTTCGTGATGGCGCGCCCCGACGGGCGCGAAATCTGGGTCAACTTCGCGTTTCCGGACAACGCTGCGGTTCAGGTGATCGACACGCTCGAGAACCGCATCGTCGACACGCTTGAGCCCGGGCGCGCCGTGCTGCACATGGAATTCACGCCGAAGGGCGAGGCCGTCTGGGTGTCGGCCCGCGACGACGACAAGGTCGTCGTCTACGACACGCGCACCCGCGAGCCGCTGACCACGCTGAGCGCGCACAACCCGAGCGGCATCTTTTTCACCAGCCGCGCGTCGCGCATCGGGTTCTGATCAGGATGCCCCGGGCCGCCGTGCTTCCGGCCGGAGTCGACGAGACCGGGTTCCGCCTGCTCAACGACTGGCAGCGCGGCTTTCCGCTCGAATCGCGTCCGTTCGCCGCGCTTGGCGCCCGCGTCGGGCGCAGCGAAGACGAGGTCCTGATCGCGTTTCGCGACTGGCAACGCCGCGGCATCGTCAGCCGGATCGGTGCGGTCTTCGCGCCGCGCAGGGTCGGCGCCAGCGCGCTGGTGGCGATGGCGGTACCGGGCGAACGTCTGGTCGAGGTCGCGACGCGCGTCAGCGCCGAACCCGGCGTCAACCACAACTACGAGCGAGAGCACCGCTTCAACCTGTGGTTCGTGGCCGGCGCTGTCGATCAGCAGGCACTCGCGTCGACGCTGGACAGCCTGCAGGACGAGATCGCTTGTCCGACGCTGGTGCTCCCGCTGCTCGAGGAGTACCACATCGACCTGGGATTCGACCTCGGCGCGCGGCCGGGCGCCAGGCGCGGCGAACCGGGCAAAGCGGGTTCTCCGAGCGCACCGGGTTCCTGTACGCAGGCAGGGGCCGTACCCGTCGGCGCCGTTCCCGACTCTCGAGCCGATCTGTCCGACAGCGAGCTGAACGTCCTGGGCGTTGCGCAGGAGGGCCTGCCGATCGTCGCCATGCCGTACGCAGAACTTGGCCGGCGCATCGGCGCGAGCGAAGCGCGGGTCATCGACACGATCGCCGACGCGCAGGCCAGCGGGCTGATCCGTCGCTGGGGCGTCGTCGTGCGGCATCACGAACAGGGGATCGGCGCCAATGCGATGTGCGTCTGGGACGTGCCCGACGACCGAGTCGGCGAACTCGGTCGCCGGCTGGCGCGCGAACCGGCGGTCACGCTGTGCTACCGGCGACCGCGCGTCTTGCCCGACTGGCCCTACAACCTGTTCTGCATGATCCACGGCAGCGCGCGCGAGGCGGTGCTCGCGGCCCGCGCAGACATCGCCGCACGACTCGGGCTCGATGCCCGTGCGCATGCGGTGCTGTTCAGCGGCCGGCGTTTCAAGCAGCGCGGAGCGCGCCTGCTGCCGGTGCCGGCGGCTCGCGGCGGTCCGGTCGCAAGCGGGGCCGGTACCAAAGGGCGAAGCATCAATGCCTGAGCGTTCCAGAGCAGCCATCGTGGGAAGTCCGTCCGCGTCGGACCGGTCCAGGCCGGCGAACGATCGTCGACCCGGTAGGCCCGGCGCGGCTCTCGACGAGACCGACCGGCGGCTGATCAATATGCTTCAGGGCGGTTTTCCGTTGGCAGCGCGCCCGTACGCCGAGGTCGCCGCAGCGATCGGCCTGTCCGAAGACGAAGTCATCGCGCGCCTGCAGCGAATGCTCGATGAGCGCGTGCTGACCCGCTTCGGACCGATGTTCGACGCCGAGCGCATGGGCGGTGCCTTCTGCCTGGCGGCGATCGCAGTGCCCGAGCGCGACTGGCAGCGCGTCGTCGAGGCGGTCAACGCGTTTGCCGAGGTGGCCCATAACTACCGGCGCGAACACAAGCTGAACATGTGGTTCGTGATCGCGACCGCCACGCCGGCCGGTATCGAAGACGTTGCGTTGCGCATCGAGGCCGCCGTCGGACTGCCCGTCCTGCGCTTTCCGAAGGAGCGCGAATTCTTCGTCGGCATGAGGCTGGAGGCTTGATGGACGATCTCGATCGCCGCATCGTGCTCGCCACGCAGGAGGGGCTGCCGCTGGTGCCGCGCCCTTACGCCGAAGTCGCCGTACGCGTGGGCGCCAGCGAAGCCGAGGTGCGCGCGCGGCTCGAAGCGATGCTCGAGCGCGGCGCGGTGCGCCGCATCGGTGCGGTGCCCAACCATTACGCGCTCGGCTACACGGCCAACGGGATGAGCGTCTGGGACATCGATGACGCCCGCGTCGACGCGGTGGGTGCGCGCATCGGTGCGCTCGATTTCGTCACCCACTGCTACCGGCGCCCGCGCCGGTTGCCCGACTGGCCGTAC
>CALLYQ010000416.1 GCA_937858875.1 uncultured Lautropia sp.
CCGACAGGCGCTGCGCGGCCAGGGCTGGATGGCCGTCACTGCGCATCCGCACGCGAGCGAAACCGCCGCGCAGATCCTGGCCGCCGGCGGTTCGGCCCTCGACGCCGCCATCGCCGCGCAGATGACGCTGACGCTGGTGGAACCGCAATCCTCGGGCATCGGCGGCGGCGCCTTCCTGCTGCACTTCGACGCCGCGCGCAAGCGCGTGAGTGCCTGGGACGGCCGCGAAACGGCACCGATGGCGGCTGACGAATCGCTGTTCCTGGACACGAACGGCAAGCCGGTGGGCTTCTTCGAAGCCGTCGTCGGCGGCCGCGCGGTCGGCGTGCCCGGTGTGTTGCGGATGCTCGAGCATGCTCACCGCGACCACGGCCGCCTGCCCTGGCGACAGTTGTTCGAGCCCGCGATCGCGCTGGCTCGCGACGGTTTCGAAGTGAGTCCTCGCTTGCACATGCTGCTCGCCGCCGACCCGGCGCTTCGCGGCGACCCTGAGGCCGCTGCGCTGTTCTACGCCGCCGATGGCCAGCCGCACCCGATCGGCCACCATCTTCGGAACCCGGCGCTCGCCGACACGCTGACGCGGATCGCCGATCGCGGAAGCCTCGCGCTGCACGCCGGGCCGATCGCGCGCGACATCGCTGATCGCGTGCAGCAGCATCCGACGAACCCGGGGCGGCTCGGCGAACACGACCTCGCCTTCTACCGGCCTCTGGAGCGCGACCCGCTGTGCGTCGATCATGGCCGCCATCGTGTCTGCGGGATGCCGCCGCCCGGCGGCGGCCTGGCCGTCGCGCAGATGCTCGGGCTCTGGCACGCAAGCGGGGGCACGGCTACGCCTGCGCTTGCGGCCAGCCGCGACGCGCTCGACGCCGACGGCGCGCACCGCTTCGCCGAAATCGGCCGGCTGGTGTTCGCCGATCGCGATCGTTACCTCGCCGATCCCGCTTTCGCACCGATCCCCGGCGGCGCGCCAGCGCTGCTCGAAGCCGGCTATCTGTCACAGCGTGCGCGCCTGGTCGGCGAGCAGGCAATGACGCAGCCGGCTGCGCCGGGGCAGCTCGACAACCCCGTACCGATCGAAACCGAGGCGCCGACCAGCGTTTCCCTGGAGCGCTCCGCGACCACGCACCTCTCGATCGTCGACGTCCATGGCAACGCGGTATCGATGACCTCGTCGGTCGAGAATGCGTTCGGCTCGCGGATCATGGTCCGCGGCTTCCTGTTGAACAATCAGCTGACCGACTTCTCGTTCGTCCCGACGACCGATGAAAGGACGGTCGCCAATCGCGTCGAGGCCGGCAAGCGGGCGCGCAGCGCGATGGCGCCGACGATGGTCCTCGAACGCGACAGCGGTGCGCTGCGGCTCGTGATCGGTTCGCCGGGCGGCCCGTCGATCATCCATTTCGTCGCGCGCAGCCTGATCGCGATCCTCGATGACGGCATCGATCCGCAGTCGGCCGTCGCGCTGCCGAACCTTGGCAACCGCAACCGCGCGACCACCGAGCTCGAACGCGATCAGGCGCCGCCATCGCTGGCCGACGCGCTGCGCCGGCGCGGCCACGAGATCCGCCTGGTCGACATGACCAGCGGCCTGCACGCGATCGCCGTGGACTGTCCGCCGGCCACGCGCGATCATCGCCGTTGCACGCTGACCGGCGCAGTCGACCCGCGCCGCGAAGGCATGGCGATCGCCGCCCGCGCGCTCGACGAGCCCCGGATGTCCTGGCCGACCAGATCACGGAACGAGGAAACCGAAATGGACAGACGCACGATCCACGGCGGACGCCTGAAAAGCGCGGGCTACGACGCGCGCGAGCAACTGCTGGAAATCGAGTTCGTCGACGGCACGCTGAAGACCTTCAAGGCAGTGCCGGCCGAAGTGTGGCGCCGCTTCGTCGCCTCGCCGAATCCGGCCAGCTTCTACGCCGACCGGATCGACGAGGAGTACGTCGTGGTCAACGGCCGCGCGACCGGCTCGACGGATGCGCGCGGCAAGCTCGACGCGCTGTTCGGGACGCCTCCGGGAAAGTCGGACTCGCAATCTCCGGAGTAGGTTTCGCTCGTCGGCACACGCGAAATCGGTTCGGTGATCTGCTGGAGTTTTTGACCCGCTCAGGCCGCCGGAGCACGCTGCGGCTCGATCGCTCCGCCCGGCTCGGAGCGCCCGCGGTCGGGCCGCTCGTCGATCATCCAGGCGAGCGCCGCTGCGATCAGCGCCAGCGCGATCGACGCGAACCACATCGTGTCGTACGACCCGCTCGCCGCGAAGCTGCGCCCTGACAGCCAGACTCCGGTCGCACTGCCGATCTGATGGCTCAGGAACACGAAACCGCCCAGCGTGGCCGCAAATCGCAATCCGAAGATCTGGCCGACGAGCCCCATCGTCAGCGGCACCGTGCTCAGCCACAGCAGGCCGGTGCCCGCCGAAAACAGGTAAAGCGAGAACGGCGATACCGGCATCAGCAGCAACTGAACGACGAACACCGCGCGCAAGGCATAGATCCATCCGAGCAGCATCTTGTTGCTGTAGCGCGCGCCGAGCCAGCCGACCAGGAACGAGCCGATCACGTTGAACAGTCCGATCACCGCGATCGCCATCGCGCCATGCCGGGCCGACATGCCGTTATCGAGCAGGTAGGCCGGCAGGTGCAGCGTGATGAAGGCGAGCTGGAAGCCGCAGACGAAGTAGCTGCCCGCCAGCAGCGCGAACGAACGCTGCCGGAACGCGTCGCGGATCGCGCCCCATAGCGATGACGATGCGGCCTCGTTCGGCCGCTGCGCCGGCGCAGCGACCGATCGCCCCCGGCCGGCCATCAGCAGGGCCAATGGCACGATCGTGACGATCGACGCCGACAGGATCAGCAGCGCCGCATGCCAGTCGAAGACGTCGATCAGCAGTTGCCCGGCCGGTACGACGAGGAACTGGCCCAGCGAGCCACCTGCATTGGCCACGCCCAGCGCAGCGCTTCGCGCCAGCGGCGATACGGCGCGGCTGATCATCGGCATGACCAGCGCCGCCGTGGTTCCACCCTGCCCGACTCCGACCAGCAGGCCGAAACCGACGACCAGTTCCGGAGTCGTCGTTGCATAGCGGGTAACGGCCAGCCCCGCGGCGTAGAGAATCGCCGAGAGCGCGATCGCCCGCCCGCCGCCGAATCGGTCGGCCAGCATCCCCATCAGGATCGCGCCGGCGCCCCAGGCCAGGTTCTGCAGCGCGAAAACGTTCGAGAAGAACTCGCGGCTCCAACCGTGTTCCTGCAGCATCGGCGTCATGAAGATGCCGGCGGTCGCTCGCACGCCCATCGCCAGCATCAGGATCAGCGCGCCGTACATCACGATCTGCGACAGCGCGCCGACCTGTACGCTTCGGTCCTGCGACATTCGACTTCCTCGGAAATGGACTGGTCGCAGCATTTTCCCACGGCCGACGATGCCGGACCGTGATGCGCAGCCCTCGCGCAACAACGCACTCGCGACCCCGATCCCGAGACAGTCAGTTCACGAAGTGAACATCGAGCGTCAGGCGACTTGTCGATGCTCATCCGGTTCGATAGAACGATCGCCTGGCTCGGCTGGCTTATCGTCAAAGGAACCGAACGAGTGACCATTCACAGATTCCCCCAACTCGCCCATTGGGGTGCGTTCACTGCCGTCGTGGAAAACGGACGGCTTCTGAAGTGCGAACCATTCGAGCACGATCGAGCGCCGTCGCGCATGCTCGAGTCCGTCGTTCCGATGGTGTATTCGGAGAAACGGATCAAGCGGCCCGCGGTTCGCCGGTCATGGCTCGAGAAACGGGAAGCCAGCGACGGCCGCCTGCGTGGTCGCGAGGACTTCGTGGAAGTCGACTGGGACACGGCCCTGGACCTGGTCGCATCGGAAGCTGGCCGGGTTCGCGCGCAGTACGGCGCCGAAGGCATCTTCGGCGGCTCGTACGGATGGTCATCGGCCGGCCGCCTGCATCACGCGCGTTCGCTCATTCGTCGCTTCTATTTCACCGGCGGTGGCTGTGTCGACCAGCAGGGAAACTATAGCTGGGGGGCCGGCCAGTACATCCTGCCGCATGTCATCGGCACGTACAGCCCCTTGACGGGAAGAGGCACCTCCTGGCCGAGCATTCTTCGCAACGCCAAGGTATTGCTCGCCTTCGGAGGGCTTTCACCCAAGAACGGACAAGTCGGTTCAGGCGGCGCGGGAGAGCATACGCAGGAAGGCTGGCTGCGAAAGCTCGGCGAGAGCGGCATTCGCGTGATCAATGTGAGCCCGATCGAGACCGATTGTCCCGAGTTCCTCGACGCGCACTGGATCTCCATAAGGCCGACCACCGACGTCGCGCTCATGTTGGCCCTGGCATTCGAGATCGATCGTCTGGGTCAGGCCGATCATTCGTTCCTCGAAACCCATTGCGTCGGTTACGAGGCGCTGCGCGCCTATTTCCGCGGCGAATCGGATGGGGTCGCCAAATCGCCGGAATGGGCCAGCGAAATCACCGGCGTTCCAGCCCGGGACATCGCCTGGCTGGCACGCCAACTCTGCGGACAGCGCAGCTTCATCACCTGCGCGTTCTCGGTCCAGCGGGCACATCGCGGCGAGCAGCCGTACTGGATGGCCATCGCCTTGTCCGCGATGCTCGGGCAGGTCGGTTTGCCCGGTGGCGGATTCGGCTTCGGTCATGGCTCGATGAACGGCGTGGGCAATCCTCGCCTTCCAACCCCGGGCCCCGAGATGGTGGTCGGCCGCAATCCCGCGCAGATCGCGATCCCGGTCGCCCGGATCACCGACATGCTGCTGGGCCCGGGAAAGCCGTACCGCTTCAACGGTGGCGAATACACCTACCCCGAGATACGCATGATCCATTGGGCGGGTGGCAACCCGTTCCATCACCACCAGCAGCTGAACCGACTCGTGGACGCCTGGTCCAGGCCGCAGACGATCGTCGTCAACGAGATCTTCTGGACACCGGCCGCCCGCCGCGCGGACATCGTGCTGCCCGTGACGACCTCGCTCGAGCGCAACGACATCGGAGGCTCCTCGCGTGACCGGTACGTACTGGCGATGCACAAGGCGATCGCACCGCTGCACTCGGCACGCAGTGATCTCGAGATCTTCACGGAGCTCTCGCAAAGGCTGGGCTATGAGGCCGCGTACACGGAGAATCGTGACGAGATGGCGTGGATCCGGGACATCTACGAGCGCTGTGCCGTCCATCAGCAACAGGCAGGCGCCCATGTTCCGTCGTTCGAGGAATTCTGGCGCACGGGGTATATCGCCCTGCCCCCGCCTTCTCGCGACTCGATCCTGTTCGAAGAGTTTCGTACCGACCCGGTCGCCAACCCCCTGGGGACACCGAGCGGGAAGATCGAACTTTTCAGCGAACGCATCGCCAGTTTCGGGCTCGACGATATCGGAGGACATCCCCGGTGGTCCGAACCGGTCGAATGGCTCGGCACAAAGAGCTCCGACTACCCGCTTCATCTGTTGACGGTGCAGCCCGTAGACCGTTTGCACAGTCAACTCGACTACGCTCCGCTTGCACAGTCGAACAAGACCGCCGGCGCAGAGACGCTGCTCATCCATCCCGAGGATGCCGCGCAGCGATCGATCGAGGACGGCGACGCCATCGTCATCTTCAACGATCGGGGCCGATGCCTGGCAGGCGCCCGGCTTTGGCCGGCCCTGCGGCCCGGCGTAGTGATCGCCTCCACCGGCGCCTGGTACGACCCTGATCCGGATCGCGCCGAAATCGACCGCGCGGGTGCCATGAACGTGTTGACGCTGGACATGGGGACCTCGGAACTGACGCAGGGGCCCAATGCAATGAGCTGCCTGGTCGATGTTGCGGTCGCCGCAGGGAGCGCGACCGGGACTCGGCACCGGCGCTCCGACCAACAATTCGAAACCGGAGGAAACTCATGAACGCGAAGAGCGGACCAAGGTCAGGAAAATACGGGGGATTCGTCGTGGCAGCGCTGTTGGCGACTTCGCTTGCGCTGCAGCTTCCCGCTGCCGATGCGGCCGAGACGTCGTTTCCCCATCGACCGATCACACTGGTAGTGCCGTTTCCGGCCGGCGGCTCGACCGATATCTCCACGCGGCTGCTCGCCAGGGAGATGGAGAAGGATCTGGGTCAACCGGTGATCGTGGAGAACCGCTCCGGCAGCGCCGGTACCTTGGGTATCAATCTGGTGGCGAAATCGCCTCCCGATGGACATACGCTGGGCATCGCCGGTTCCGGACCGGCGGTCCTGCTGAACCTGATCGGTCAGAACGTTGCCTACGAGCCTCTGAAGGATCTGTCGTTCGTCGCTCGCCAGAACATCGTCGATTTCGTCTTCGTGACCCGAAACGACGCCTCGTTCGGCGATATCCGGGAACTGATCGACCATGCCAGGTCGGCCTCTTCGCCTCTGTCGATCGGAAATTCGGGAACGAATGGACCAGCCCACCTCGCAAGCGAGCTGCTCGCTTCATCGGCAGGCTTCAAGATGCTGCCGGTCCCGTACAAAGGCGAAAGCCCGCTGCTGGCGGACGTCATCGGCGGACACGTCGACGTCGGGCTCGTCACCGTCACCGGCGCTTCATCGACGATCAAGGCCGGCAAGGTCAAGGCGCTTGGCGTTGCAGGCTCTGCACGCAGCATCGTTTTTCCGCAGTTGCCGACGGTGGCCGACTCCGGCGTGGAAAAATACGCGGCCAGAGCCTGGCAAGTCATCGTCGCGCCGGCAGGGACGCCCGATGACATCGTGATGCGTCTCAATGAAGCGATCAACCGGGCCTTGTCCAATCCCGAACTGAAGGAGAAGTACGCCGCCTACGGCATGGAAGTGGTCGGCGGCACACCGGCGGAGGCGCGAGCTTTCGTGGTCGAAGAAACGGAAAAATGGCGCGCCACTTTCGAATCGATGAAAGCCGCCTCGAACTGAAACCC
>CALLYQ010000417.1 GCA_937858875.1 uncultured Lautropia sp.
GCGGAACAGCGCGTAGTGCTGGAACACGAAGCCGACCTGGCGCTCGCGCACGTGCTGCCCGGAAGCATCCTCGCCGTCGAGCCAGACACGGCCCGAGTCGGCCGTCTCGAGCCCGGCGATGATCCGCAGCAGCGTCGTCTTGCCACAGCCCGACGGGCCCAGCAATGCGATCAGCTCGCCGCTGGCGAAGTCAAGCGTGACGTCGTCGACGGCGGCAAAGCTGCCGAAGCGCTTGTTCAGGTTCTCGACCCGGATGCTCATCTGATGTTTCCTTGCTGTTGCAGCGTTCGATGCCTTGCTTCGAATAGGCGTCGAGCACGGGACTAGTTCGTGGCTGCGGCGATCGGGGCGTCGTGCCGCGCCTTCCACTCGATCGCCGATTTCATGACCAACGTGACCAGCGCCAGCAGCGCCAGCAGCGACGCGACCGCGAATGCCGCCTGGAACTGGTACTCGTTGTAGAGAATCTCCACGTGCAGCGGCATCGTGTTGGTGAGGCCGCGGATGTGCCCGGAGACGACCGACACGGCGCCGAACTCGCCCATCGCGCGCGCGTTGCACAGGATCACGCCGTAGAGCAGGCCCCACTTGATGTTCGGCAGCGTGACCTTGCGGAACATCTGCCAGCCCGAGGCGCCGAGCACGATCGCGGCTTCTTCCTCGTCGCGACCCTGTGCCTGCATCAGCGGGATCAGCTCGCGCGCGACGAAGGGGAAGGTGACGAAAATCGTGGCGAGCACGATGCCGGGCACCGCGAAGATGATCTTCAGGTCATGCGCCTGCAGCCAGCCGCCGAACCAGCCCTGCGCGCCGAAGACCAGAACGTAGATCAGGCCGGCGATCACCGGCGAGACCGAGAAGGGCAGGTCGATCAACGTGACCAGGTACTTCTTGCCGCGGAACTCGAATCGGGCGATCGCCCAGGCCGCGGCCACGCCGAACACCAGGTTCAAGGGCACGGCGATCGCCACGGCGGTCAGCGTCAACCACATCGATGCGCGTGCATCGGGCTCGATGATGGTGGCCCAGTACGGTTCGAGGCCCTTGCGCAAGGCCTCGTAGAAGACGATGGCCAGCGGCAGCAGCAGGAACAGCGCGAAGAAGCCGAGCGCGATGCCGATCAGCAGCCGGCGCACCCAGGCCGGCTCGTCGGTCGAGCGCAGCCCGCGCGTGGCGACAGCGGCCGGCCGGGCGCGTGCCGGCGATGCGCCCGACGATGGGGCGGACGTCGCCGATGAGGCCGGCGACTGCAATGGTGTGGGCGAGGGCAACGGCGCAGGTGACGACGATGGCGCCGGCACTGCGGCGGGAATCGCGCTCATGCAGGCCTCCCGGTGCGCCGCGCGGTCCAGGCCTGCAGCGAGTTGATCGCCAGCAGGATCGCGAACGATGCCAGCAGCATGACCAGCGCAATCGCCGTGGCGCCGGCGTAGTCGTACTGCTCGAGCTTGGTGATGATCATCAGCGGTGCGATCTCCGACACCATCGGCACGTTGCCGGCGATGAAGATCATCGATCCGTACTCGCCGACCGCACGCGCAAAGGCCAGCGCGACGCCGGTCAGCACCGCTGGCGTCAGCACCGGCCAGACGACGCGAACGAAGATCTGCCAGCGCGAGGCGCCAAGGCTCGCGGCGGCTTCCTCGAGTTCGCGGTCGAGGTCTTCGAGCACCGGCTGTACGGTGCGCACGACGAAGGGCAGCCCGATGAAGACGGCGGCGACCAGCACGCCGAGCGGCGTGAACGCCACCTTGATGCCCAACGGCGCGAGCAGGCTGCCGATCCAGCCGTTTTCGGCGTAGATCGCCGTGAGCGCGATGCCGGCCACGGCGGTCGGCAGCGCGAACGGCAGGTCGACCAGTGCGTCGAGCAGGCGCTTGCCGGGGAAGGTATAGCGCACCAGCACCCAGGCGAAGACGAGGCCGAACACCGCGTTGATCGCCGCTGCGATCAGCGCCACGCCGAAGCTGAGCCGGAAGGAGGCCAGCACGCGCGGCGACGTGACCGCGCTCCAGAATCCGGGCCAGCCGAGTTCGAGCGTCTTGAACGCGACCGCCGACAGCGGAATCAGCACGATCAGGCCGAGCCAGAACAGCGTGAAGCCCAGCGACAGGCGGAAGCCGGGCAGCACGCTGCGCTGGCGCGGTACGACATGGGACGCGGAGGGCAAAGTGAGCGAGGTCGACTGCGACATGGAGCGGAGCGGCGATCGAAGGAGCAGGGCCGAAGTGGGAGCGGGCGATCGAACGGTCGAGTGGGCCGGACCATCGATCCGACCCGCCGATCGTGGGCTCAGCGGCGCGTCGCGAAGATCCGGTCGAACACGCCGCCGTCGGCGAAGTGCGTGGTCTGCGCCTTCTGCCAGCCGCCGAATACCTCGTCAATCGTGAAGAGCTCGACCTTGGAGAACTGCGACTGGTACTTCGCCGCGACCTGCTCGTCGCGCGGCCGGTAGAAGTGCTTGCCAGCGATGTCCTGGCCTTCGGGCGTGTACAGATATTCGAGATAGGCGGTCGCCACTTCGCGTGTCTTGCGCTTGTCGACGACCTTGTCGACGACGGCGACCGGCGGCTCGGCCAGGATCGAGACCGAGGGCGTGACGATCTCGAACTTGTCGGGGCCGAGTTCGCGCGTGGCCAGGTAGGCCTCGTTCTCCCAGGAAATCAGCACGTCGCCGATGCCGCGTTCGGTGAAGGTCGTCAGCGAGCCGCGTGCGCCGGAGTCGAGCACCTTGACGTTCTGGTACAGCTTGCCGACGAACTCCTCGGCCGCCTGTTCGCTGGCGCCCGGCTGGCCCAGCGCGTAGCCCCAGGCGGCCAGGTAGTTCCAGCGTGCGCCGCCCGAGGTCTTCGGATTCGGCGTGATCACGTCGACGCCTGCGCGCAGCAGGTCGTTCCAGTCGTGGATTCCCTTCGGGTTGCCCTTGCGCACCAGGAAGACGATCGTCGACGTATACGGTGCCGCGTTGGCGGGCAGGCGCTTCTGCCAGTCGGCCGGGATCAGGCCGCCCCGCTGGTGAAGCGCATCGACGTCGTAGGCCAGCGCGAGCGTGACGACGTCGGCCTCGAGCCCGTCGATGACCGATCGCGCCTGCTTGCCGGAACCGCCGTGCGACTGGCGTACCGTGAGCCTGTCGCCGGTCTTCGCCTGCCAGTGCTTCGCGAAGGCTGCGTTGAAGTCCTGGTACAGCTCGCGTGTCGGGTCGTAGGAAACATTGAGCAGCGTGACGTCGGCGGCTTGCGCCGGGGCCAGCGGGCCGAGCAGCAGTCCGAACAGTGGAGCCAGCAAGGCGCGTGCAGCGGTGGTGCGAGAGAGAGCGGGCATCGGGTACTTCCGTGACGGGGTCTGGGCGCGACTTGCGTCGGTGAACGCAGATCATGTCTTCGCCGCTCCTCGAGCGGAACGAAGATGATCTGCTTTCGATATTCGGAATTTCGCCGAACGCCCGGTGCCGGGTCTCGCGGGCCGCCTTTTACAATGTCGCGACCGTGGACACGCCTCCGAACGCATCGACAGCCACCCCGAACGCACCGACAGCTGCGCCAGCCCGCGAGGACGGTCTGCCGGAGCCGGCCCGTACGCGCGCGATGCTGTCGATCGTCCTGGGGCTGACGGCGTCGGTCCTGCAGGCGAGCATCGTCAATCTCGCGCTCCCCGACATCGGACGCGAACTCGGCGCGAGTGCGGCCCAGTCGATCTGGGTCATCAACGCGTTCCAGATCGCGACGCTGGTGATGCTGCTGCCGCTCGCGTCCTTCGGCGACCGGGTCGGCTACCGGCGCGTCTATCTGTCCGGCATGGTGCTGTTCACGCTGTCCTCGTTCGGCGCGATGCTGGCGAATTCGATCGAGACGCTGATCGCCGCGCGTGCGATCCAGGGGCTGGGCGCCGCCGGTGTCATGAGCGTGAACTCGGCGCTGGTCCGGCAGATCTATCCGGCCGCGCGGCTCGGGCGCGGCATGGCGATCAATTCGATGGTCGTCGCGAGTTCGGCGGTCGCCGGGCCCTCGGTGGCAGCGGCGATCCTGTCGGTCGGCTCCTGGCCCTGGCTGTTCGCGGTCAACGTGCCGCTGGGCATCGCGGCCGGGATGCTCGGTCGCCGCTTCCTGCCCGCCAGCAGGCCTGCCGCGCTTTCGAGCGAACGCTTTTCGAGCATCGACGTGCTGCTGAACGTGCTGATGTTCTCGCTGGTCTTCGTTGGCGCACAGGGACTGGGCGCCGGCGGCGTCGCCCGGGCTTCGTCACCGTGGCTGTCGTGGGGCCTGCTCGCGGCCGGCACGGCAGTCGGCTTCTTCTACCTGCGCCGGCAAAGCCGGATGGTCGTACCGATGTTCCCGGTCGACCTGCTGCGCATACCGGTCTTCGCGTTGTCGATGTGCACGTCGGTCACGGCCTTCTGCGCACAGACGCTTGCCTACATCGCGCTGCCTTTCCTGCTGCTGGAAGCCTACGGTCGCTCGCACGCCGAAGCGGGGCTGCTGATCACCGTCTGGCCGCTGGGTATCGTCGCCATTGCGCCGATCGCCGGACGGCTGGTCGGCCGCCATCCCGACGGGCTGCTCGGCGGCATCGGCC
>CALLYQ010000418.1 GCA_937858875.1 uncultured Lautropia sp.
GGAAACGATCGGCTCGACGGCAACGCCTGGCTCGACGGCAACGCCTGGCTCGACGGCTCCGGCCGTCCGGGCCACCTCCCTCGACAGGTCGGGTGATCCCCTGCCCGGCGCAAGCAGGCCGTCGACGAAGAACCCGAGCGCGCCCAGCTTCGTTGCCAGCGCCTCGAGTTCGGCTGGCCCGGGTCTTTCGGACGAGAATTCGCCGCCCTCGACGCCCATTTCCGCCGCGGCGGCCGCGAAACTCGCAACGCGCTCCGACAGTTCGACCGCGTCGTCTCCGGCACGGTGCTCGCCGAGCATCCGCAGCGCACCCCCGACCTGCCGAAGCTGCAAGGCGGCGGCAGGCAGGCCGTCGGACTGCGCAGCATCGCGAAAGTAGATGTCGAGCACCTGCTCGATCGACTGCAGCGTCGTTCGTGTCTCGGCGACGAAGGCGGCCAGAGTCGAACGCTCCTGGGCCGCATGACCCAGCGCCAGCAGCCAGTCCGGGACCGGACCGATCTCGTCCGTTCCTGCAGCGGCCCGTCGCAAGCGCTGCGCCAGCTCGGCAACGCGAGCGTCCAGTTCGCCGGCTCGTTCGAGCGCTCGAACATCTGCTCGACGAACAGGAGCGCGGTCGCCGCTTCGAGCCCGAGCGTCTCGTCGGTTTCGCGCTGCGGCGAGGCCACCGCATGGGCGAGTTCGAGCATCGCATTGCCGAAGTCGCGCAGGCCGTCGAACGGCAGGGCCGCGACCGCGCCGGCGAAAGCCTGGCTGGCCTGCAAGCGCTCCGATGCCGCAGCCGGACCGCCAGTCATCGCAGCCCAGGCTTTCCTCAGTTGCGCCAGCGACTCCCGCGCGGCATCGCGCCGATGCGCATCGATCAGTCCGTAGCGCGGCGTCTCGTAGTCATCGGGGATCGCGTCGGCAAGGCCCCAGGCTGCGCGCAAGGATTGCACGAGCGGCGAACCGCCACGCGCGCCAGCCAGAACGAACAAGGTCTCGGACAGCAACCGCTCTGCGACCGGGGCTCCGTCGGCCTGCGTATGCCGCATCTGCAGGTTGACCCGGGCCAGCAGGCGCTTGCCGTTGACGTCCAGTGACAGCGCGCCGTCGCGCCACGCTTCGAAGCAAGCCAGCGCAGCCTGCCAGAAAGGCGCCTGCGCGCGCCCGCGCGGTGAATGCAGCACCGCGTCGACGGCGCCATGCATTGCCTGCAGCGCGTCCTGGTCCGTTGGATTGCGCAACAGGCGCAGCAGCCCGCGCTCGAACCCGGCGCGGGCCGCCACCAGCGCCGACGCATCGCTGTGGCGCGCCGGATCGACCGCCGGCAGCCGGTTCGGGCTCAGCACCAGCAGGTCGGATGGCGAGACCCGCTCCGCACCGCGCGCGAAGGCGAGGTCGCGGTAATACGGAAAGAGGTACATCGGCTGATGTCGATCGCCGGCCAGCAAGCCGTCGAGATACTCGGCCAATGCCGTGCAGGCGCGCTCGAATGCCGATGCGCGGCTCTCGGTGAGCTCGACGCCGCCGCTGAAGGCATCGAGAAGCCGCTCGCCTTCGGCGGTCAGCACCTGCACGCCCGACAGACCGACCACCGATAGCGCGCCGTGCGCCTGATGCAGCGCGATGCCGGCTGCGCGCAAGGCCGACCCATCGTCGGGACCGGCATCGAGCTGGCGGCGCAGCGCCTCGCCGGCCGCCTGCAAGGACTGACGGATCTCGGCGGCGCACCAGGAAAGCACCGACAGTTCGGGACCGGCATCGACGGCCGCGGGAATCTCGATCTGGGCGTTCATCGCTGCGTCCTCCTCAAGCGACCTTGAAGCGCGTCACCGAGTTCTTCAACTCGTGCGAAAGCTCGGCGAGCTGGCGAATCGAACCGGCGGTCTGCAGCGTGCCTTCGCTGGTCTGCTCGGTGACCAGCAGGATCCGCTGGATCGATTGCGCGACGGTGCCTGCCGAGGCGGCCTGCTTGGACGTCGTGTTCGAGAAGTCCTCGATCAGCTCGGCCAGCTGCGTCGACACGCGACCGATCTCGCCCAGCGCACGACCCGCCTCGTCGGACAGGCGCGTGCCTTCGACGACACCCTGCGTGCTGCGCTCCATCGCCGCGACGGCGTCCTGCGTGTCGGTCTGGATCGTGCGGATCAGTGCCGCGATCTGCTTCGTTGCATCGGCCGATCGCTCGGCAAGCCGCTGCACTTCCTCGGCGACGATCGTGAAGCCGCGTCCGGCCTCGCCGGCCGATGCGGCCTGGATCGCGGCGTTCAAGGCCAAGACGTTCGTCTGTTCGGTGATGTCGGAGATCAGTTCGACGATCTCGCCGATCTCCTGCGAGGATTCGCCGAGCCGCTTGATCCGCTTGGCGGTCTCCTGGATCTGTCCGCGGATGCCGTGCATGCCGCTGATCGCGTTGTCGACCGCCCGCGAACCCTCTTCGGAGGCGGCCAGCGAGTGACGCGCCACCTGGGCCGATTCGGCGGCGCTCGCGGACACCTCGTTGATCTGCTGCGCCATCCGCAACACGGCCTCGCCGGTCTCGCGGATCTCGCGCGACTGCTGCTCACTGGCCGCCTGCAGGCTCGATGCGGTCATCTGCGCCTTCGACGAAGCCTCGTTGACCATGCCGGTCGTCATGTTGATGCGCGCGACCAGGTTGCGCAGTTCCTCGACCGTGTAGTTGACCGAGTCGGCGATCGCGCCGGTGATGTCCTCGGACACCGTGGCCTGCACGGTCAGGTCGCCGTCGGCGACCTCCTGGAGCTCGTTCATCAGGCGCAGGATCGCGCCCTGGTTCTGGTCGTTGGCGCGCTTGGCTTCCTGCTCGAGCCGCTCGGCGACCTCGCGCTGGCGCTCGGCCTCTTCGGCACGCTGCTCGCTGTCGGAAAGAAAGGCCCGGAACAGACCGAACATCGCGAGCAGCGCCGCGAACCCGGAGGCCGCGGCCACGGCCGCTTGCCAGCTCCGCAGCCCCACGTCCTGCAGCGGCGCACGTGCGGCCTCGAGTCGCAGACGCGCCGGCTCGCTGTCTTCGATGATCCGCCGTTCGGCGCCGCGCGCCTGCTGCAGCCCCTGCAGGTTGCTCAGCACCGGCGCCAGCGCCGCCTCGGTGGCGCTGCCGGACTGGCGCAGCCACTCGAGCGCACGCCGCGCTTCGACGTCGGTGACCGGTGACACGCGCATTCTTTCGCTGCCGCCGATCAGCGCCTCGACGAGCTGCCGGAACGCGCCCACCGACTGACGCAGGCCGTCGGCATCGACGACCTCGGTCATGCCCAGCGCGCTCGCGTCGCGAGCGATGCGCTGCGACAGCGCGACGAGCTCGCCGGCGGCCGCCACTTCGCGGGCCGGCGCACCGCTCTGCAGGCGATTGCCGGCAACCACCTGCGTGCTCGCCAGCAGTTTCGGATTCGAAGCCGCGATCTGCTGACGCATGTCGGCCAGCGCGACCAGCATCGGTTGCTGCGTCAGCAGCACGCCGGCCGCCTCGTGGCTGCCCTTCCAGCCTTCGACGAGGGCCGGGCCGCTGCGCGCCGTGCCGGCCGCGGGAACGCCGACGCCGTCCTCGGCGAGTTGGCGCAACGCACGGTCGACGATCTGCCTGCTTTCGGCCAACTGGCGGAACGCCTCCTCGTCGCCGGACAGCGCATTCGGGGCCGCCTTGGCGAGTCGCTGTGAGTGCGTGAGCGCATCGCCGATCCACTGCGACCAGCGGGTGGCGTCGTCGGCCTGACGTGCCGCAACCCAGAGAAAGGCGATCCCGAGCACGACCGAGACCATCA
>CALLYQ010000419.1 GCA_937858875.1 uncultured Lautropia sp.
GCCCCTGCTGCGCAGGGGTGCCCTGCGATGCTTGTATGGTTTGGAGCGTCGGGGTGGAGGGACGCTGCGATGCATCGGCAACGACGGTTGACCGACTACCCGAGATATTTCCCCCACCCCCATCCACCAACGTCGATAAGGAACTGAGCGGTGCTGCGCTGATCGCAGAACCGCCGATCTGTACGCAAGCCAACGTGACGGATGGGTCGCACCCCGACAAGAGTCATTGTCCAGTCGGGAGGCGTAGTCATGCAAGCCACCTCTTTGTGCATCGGCATAGACGTATCCAAGGCAGAGCTGGTCATTTCCATCGCCGGCCAGAAGCCCTTCAGCATTGCCAACAACGCGGCCAGCATCACCGCCTGGCTGCGCTCGGTGCCCGCGAATGCGCACATCGCGATGGAGTCGACCGGCAGATACCACGCATTGCTGGCGCAACTGGCCTATGAAGCGGCATTGACGGTGTACGTGCTCAACGCTCGCGATGTCTACTTTTACGCCCGGGCGCTGGGCGTACGGGGCAAGACCGATGGCGTGGACGCTCCCGTCATCGCACGCTATCTGGCCGAACACCATGCTCGACTGCACCCTTGGCGACCCGGCAACGTCGTGCAGCAGCGGCTGCAGCAATTGCTCAGTCGGCGTGCGCAGGTCGTCGTTCACCGATCGGCTCTGCAACAAACCCTTACCGGCGTCGATGTGCAAGGGCTCGACACGCAAGCCTTGCAGGAGGGCTTCGCCCGTCTTCTGCAATCGATCGACAAGGAGATCCAGCGGTTGATCGGCAGCGATGAACGCATGGCTCAGGGATATCGATGCCTCAATCACATTACCGGCATTGGCCCCCAAACCGCAGCCTTGCTCACGGAGTTGTTCAGTCGCATTGCGTTTGCCAATGCAGACGCCCTGGTGGCCTACAGCGGACTGGATCCGCGGCCCAACGACTCGGGAACCCGGCGCGGGCGCAGGCGACTGAGCAAGAAAGGCCCGGCGCTGCTGCGCAGGCAGATGTACCTGGTGGGAGCTGCGGCCAGTCACAGCAACGCCCTCAAGCCCCTGTACCAGGCGATCCGTGCCAAAGGCTTTGCGAGCACCGAGGCCATCGTGATCCTGGGCCGCAAGCTCTTGCGAGTGGCGTATGCGGTATGGAAAAGCGGTGCCGTATTCGATCCCGACCGGCTCGTCGCTCAAAAGACTTGACGAAAAACATAGAACCTCGAATTCCTGGCCCGCGGCGCAACTCACTTCGCGCGCTGCGCGCGCTCCGTTCAGACAAGGCGCCGCGAGAATGAAGTTGGTGGCGCGCTTCGCGCGCTGGCCAGGGATCCTGCGCTTCTCGGCTGCGCACAGGCAGGCGCAAACGAATCCCGGCCCGCGCCTTTGCCGAGACATTGGTTGACTGCGCAGAGAGGACTGCACGACCGAGCAGGCACCGGCCACCGCCTGCCGCTCCCCGCCCGGTTTCAGCAAGAAATCCCGGTCTCATCGGCTTAGGGCGGTGTGACACGGTAATGGTGCGCCAGCATCAGCGCGATCCCGCACGAAGCGATCCGCGCTTCGCGCGAATCGGCGCGGCTGGTCAGCACGACCGGCACCTTCGCGCCCATCACGATGCCGGCACTCGACGCGTCGCCCATGTGTTCGAGCTGCTTGGCCAGCATGTTGCCGCTTTCCAGGTCGGGCACGACCAGCACGTCGGCCTGGCCGGCGACCGGCGATTCGATGCCCTTGATCCGCGCGGCAGCCGCCGACACGGCGTTGTCGAAGGCCAGCGGGCCGTCGAGCAGGCCGCCGGCGATCTGGCCGCGGTCGGCCATCTTGCACAGTGCAGCGGCGTCGAGCGTGGCCGGCATCTCGGGGTTCACCGTTTCGACGGCGGCCAGAATCGCAACGCGTGGCCGCTCGACGCCGATCACTTGCGCAAGCGAAATCGCGTTGCGCACGATGTCGGCTTTCTGCTGCAGGTTCGGCGCGATGTTGACCGCGGCGTCGGTGATGATGAACGGGCGTGGGTAGGCCGGCGTCTGCATGACGAAGCAGTGGCTGACACGGCGTTTCGTACGCAGCCCGCCGGCCGACGAGATCACCGCGGCCATCAGTTCGTCGCTGTGCAGGCTGCCTTTCATCAGCATTTCGACTTCGCCGTCGCGCGCCAGTTCGACCGCGCGCTCGGCCGCGGCGTGGCTGTGCGGGACGTCTTCGATGCGCAGCCCGGCGATGTCGAGTCCGGCCTCGCGCGCGACGCTTTCGAGCTTCTCGAGCGGCGCGACCAGCACCGGTTCGATCAGGCCGGCGTCGCGGGCGTCGAGTGCGCCGGCCAGGCTCAATGCGTCGCAGGGATGGACGACGGCCACCTTGACCGCGCCCAGCGGCTTCACATGCTCGAGCAGGCGCTGCAGCCCGCCGCTGCCGACGCTCAACCGCACCTCGGGCAGCGTCGCGCGTCGATACTCGATCCGCGCGGCGGGTGCGACGACCTCGGCTTCGCCTTCGATGACGGTCTCGTCGCGCTGGTTCGTGCCCTTGCAGGTGAGCCGCAGCCGATGGGTCTGCGTATCGCGAGCGGCGACCGTCACGTCGATGGTCAGCGTGTCGCCGACGCGCACCGGCGCCTGGAATTTCAGGCTCTGGCCGAGGTAGCGCGCGCCGGGCCCGGGCAGACGCGTGCCGATCAGCGCAGCGATCAATGCGCCGGCCCACATCCCGTGCGCGATGACGCCGTCGCCCTCGACGACTGCGGCGCGCTCGTCGGCCGCGTCGACGTTCTGCACGCTGTCGTCGCCGGACAGGACCGCGTAGAGCTGGATGTCCTGAGCCGTCAGCGTGCGTTCGAGACGCTCGCTGTCGCCGACCGCGATCTCGTCGAAGGTGCGATTGCTCAGGATGCCGAGCCGTTCGGCGGCGTCTGCTCCCGACTGTCGTTCTTGCATGTTGGGTTGGTCCTCTCGGTGGATCCGGCGCTCGCCGGATCGTTCTGAAAGCGTCAGGCCATCTGCGCGATCGTCGTGCGGAATCGCCGCTGCGCGATCACGAAGAACACGCAGCCGATCACGAAGATCGCAGCGAAATGAGGCCACACGACGTCGAATCCGGCACCACGGTACAGGATCGCCTGGCTGGCCGACACGAAGTGCGTCGTCGGCGCGGCCAGCATCAGCCCCTGCAGGATCTCGGGCATGCTCTCGCGCGGCGTCGACCCGCCCGACAGCATCTGCAACGGCATCAATGTGAGCATCAGCAGCAGCCCGAATTGCGGCATCGTGCGCGCGACCGTGGCCATGAAAATCCCCATCGAGGTCGTCGAGAACAGGTGCAGCAGCACGATGCCGAGGAACAGCAGCTTCGAGCCCTCGATCGGCACGCGCAGCGCCCCCTCGATCACGAACAGCATCGACAGCGCCGTGGCCACGAGCACGACCAGCGCCATCGACCAGACCTTGGCCAGCATGATCTCGGTCGGCGTCACAGGCATGACCAGCAGGTGTTCGATCGTGCCGTGCTCGCGTTCGCGGATCAGCGCGGCGCCGGTCAGGATGATCGAAAGCATCGTGACCGTATTGACGATCTGCATCACGCTGACGAACCAGGTCTCGTCGAGCGTCGGATTGAAGCGCATGCGCAGTGCGAGGTCGACCGGCGGCGGCGCGGCGGCGCGATGGCCCTGCAGGAACTCGGTGACTTCGCCGGCCACGATCTGCTGGACGGCGCCGGCGCCGGTAAAGGCCTGGCTCATTCGCGTCGCGTCGACGTTCAGTTGCAGCGCGGGCCGTCGGCCGGCCAGCAGGTCGCGCTGGAAATTCGGCGGGATGTCGAGCGCGAAAGTGTAGAGACCCGCGTCCATCCCGGGATCGACTTCGGACAGCGAGATCAGTTCCGGCGCAACGAAGTGCGGCGGATAGAAGGCCGACACGATGCGGCCCGACAAGGGCGAGCGGTCTTCGTCGACGATCGCGATCGGCACCCGGTTCAGCGTCTGCGGCGCAGAGGTCGCGGCCGTGTAGATCGATACCGAGAACGCATAGACGATGAAGGCAAGCATCATCGGATCGCGGAACAAGCCCCACAGTTCCTTGACGCCAAGTCGGTAGACGTTCGACAGCTTGCGCATCGCCTGTGTGTCTCCCTACCGGTCCTGCTTGCGCAGCAGCGCGATCGACGCGCCGAGGATCAGCGGCACCGACAGCAGCAGCGGCCAGAACGCCCCGTGCAGGTCGCCGAAACCCAGCGCCTTGTTGAAGACGCCGCGGCTGATCGTCAGCATGTGCGTGACCGGGTAGATGCGGCCGAAAGCGGCACCGAAGCCTTCGAGCGATGACACCGGGTCGATCAGCCCGGAGAACTGCACGGCCGGGATCATCGTCAATAGCGCCGTGATGAAGACGGCCGCGATCTGAGTGCGCGTGAAGGTCGACGCGAGCAGCCCGAAGCCGGTCGCGAAGATCACGAACAGCAGTGCGGCCAGTGCCAGCGTGACGAAGCTGCCGGTCAGCGGCACGCCGAAGACGGTGACCGCCATCAGCGTCATCAGCACGAAGTTCAGCATCGCGAGCGCCACGTAGGGCAACTGCTTGCCGAGCAGGAACTCGGAGCGCGTCACCGGCGTCACGTACAGGTTGACGATCGAGCCGATCTCTTTCTCGCGCACGACCGACAGCGCGCTCAGCATCGCCGGGATCAGCAACAGCAGCAGCGGCATCACCGCCGGCACCATCGCCGGCAGGCTGCGGACGTCGGGGTTGTAGCGAAAGCGCGTCTCGATGTCGATCGCCGCCGCCGGCACCTGCCCGGTCGTCTGCCTTGCCTGCTCGAGCAGCCAGGCCTGGTGCATGCCCTGCACGTAGCCGCGCACGGTTTCGGCGCGCTGTGGCATCGAGCCGTCGACCCAGGCGCCGATTTCGACCGGCGTGCCGCGCTGAAGGTCGCGCGCAAAGCCCGAAGGGATCTCGATCGCCAGCGAGATCTCGCCCTGCCGCATCCGGCGGTCGAGCTGCGCATAGTCGTCGATTGGCGGGCGCTCGACGAAATAGCGCGAGCCGGCCAGTTCGAGCGCATAGTTCTGGCTCAGCACGGTTCGATCGCGATCGAGGATGGCGAAAGTGAGGTCCTCGACGTCCATCGTGATGCCGTAGCCCATGACGACCATCAGCAGCAGGCTGCCGAGCAGCGCCAGCGTGCCGCGTACCGGGTCACGGCGCAGTTCGAGCCCTTCGCGCATCGTATAGCTGAGCATGCGGCGCAGGCTGAAGCGATGGCGGGGGGCGGAGGCGGCGCGGTGAATGGGCTTGTCGGTGCGCGACGATGCGGGCGCGGTCGGAGTCCGGGCCGGGGTCGGCGAGCCTGCCGACACGGACCGCGGAGCCATCGCCGCCTCGCCTGCCTCCTTCCCTGCCCCGGCTTCTTCGAGCCACGCGACGAAAGCGTCGTCCAGCGTCGCGACGCCCCGCTGCCGGATCAGCTCGGCCGGCGCGTCGCTGACCAGCACCTTGCCGGCATGCATCAGCGAAATACGGTCGCAGCGCTCGGCCTCGTTCATGAAATGCGTGGAC
>CALLYQ010000420.1 GCA_937858875.1 uncultured Lautropia sp.
GATCGCTGTCGCCTCGGCGCTGGCCAGCAAGTACGCCGCCGTGGTCGCGTTGAAAGGCGCCGGTACCGTCGTCGCCAGCCCGCAAGGGTGCTGGGCGATCATCGATGCCGGCGGACCGGCGCTGGCCACCGCCGGCACCGGCGACGTGCTTGCCGGCCTGATCGGCAGCCTTCTCGCGCAGGGGCTGTCCGCCTGGGACGCGAGCTTGCTCGGTTGCTGGGTCCACGGCGACGCCGGCGACCGGTGGCCCACCGTCGGCCTGTCGGCCGCGGAGTTGCCCGGGCTCGTGCGCGAATCGCTGGCAGCACTGACCGAACCACCGACGTAACCAAAGACCACCCATCGCAGACCGAAGAACCCGCATTGCAGACCGCATCAGATCCCCTCCCCAACGCCCTGGTCCACGCGCGCGCCACCGTCGAAGCGCTCGCGCGCGCGCAGTGCGACGCATCGATCGAAGCGCTGTTCGAGACCGAACCCGACCGGCTCGATCGCTTCGTCGTCGACGCCGCCGGCCTGTCGGTGGACCTGAGCCGCAACAATCTCCCGTCGCCGGCACTCGACGCCCTGATCGCACTGGCCGAAGCCGCCGAGGTCCCCCGCTGGCGCGACGCGATGTACGCCGGCGCACCGATCAACACGACCGAGGGCCGCGCCGCGCTGCATGCCGCGCTGCGCGATGACCCCGAGGCACCGCTTTGCGGAGTCGATGGCCAGTTGCTCGTCGACGGCGACGACGTCCACCGGCAGGTACGCGAGACGCTGGCAAGGATGGGCAGCTTCGCCGATGCCGTGCGTGACGGCCGCTGGCTCGGCGACGACGGCCGGCCGATCACCGACATCGTCAACGTCGGCATCGGCGGATCGCATCTGGGCCCGCAGCTATGCTGCGAGGCGCTGGCCGAATTCGCCCACCCGAGGCTGCGCTGCCACTTCCTGTCGAACGTCGACCCGCAGGGTTGGCGCGAACTGTCCCGCCGGCTCGACCCGGGCACGACGCTGGCGATCGTCGCCTCGAAGAGCTGGCGCACGCAGGAGACGGCTCTGAACGCCGCGGCCGTGCGCGACTGGCTGCGCGCCGGCGGCGTCCCCGAACGGCAGATGCACCGCCATCTGGCCGGCGTCACCGCCAGGCCCGATGCCGCACGCGCCGACGGGCTCGCCGACGACGCGATCTTTCCGTTCGGCGACTGGGTCGGCGGACGCTACTCGCTATGGTCGGCCGTCGGCCTGTCGGCGATGCTGCAGATCGGGCCGCAGGCTTTCGGCGAACTGCTGGCCGGTGCGCACCTCATGGATCGGCACTTCGCCGAGGCGCCGCCTGCCCGCAATGCGCCGCTGCTGCTGGCGCTCGTATCGCTGTGGAACGGCCTGCTCCACGACGGGGCGACCGAGGTCACCGTGCCCTACAGTACGGCGCTTGCCCGGCTGCCGGCCTGGCTGCAGCAGCTGCAGATGGAAAGCAACGGCAAGCGCGTCGATCGCGACGGCCAGCCGCTGCCCTGGCATACCGCCCCGGCCTGCTGGGGGTCGGCGGGCACCGACGCGCAGCACTCGTACTTCCAGGCCCTGCACCAAGGCACGCGCGTGCATCCGGTCGATTTCGTAGTGCCGCTGCCTGCCGCCGGCGGCCCCGCAGAAGCCGGGCGCGCCAACGCGCTATTGGCCCATGCGCTGGCGCAGGCCGAGGCGCTGATGCGCGCCCGCCGACGATCCGCAGACCGCGCATCGGGCCTGCCCCGGCAACCGGCCATCGACGACGATCCTGTTCGATGCGCTGACGCCGGCGCGCCTCGGGGCGCTGCTGGCGCTCTACGAGCACAAGACCGCGGCGCTCGGCTGGCTGTGGCAGATCGATTCCTTCGATCAGTGGGGCGTCGAACTCGGCAAGACGCTGGCCGGCGAGTTCGAGCCCTTGCTTGCCGATGACGGGCCGATCCCGGCGTCGATCAGCGCGGCCGGACGCGCCGCCGTCGAGCGCGTGCGCGCACTCAGAGCGCAGCAGCCGGCAGCGGTGTCGACGACTGCAGCCGGCCAGCGTGCAGGGTGAGCCGCTGGCCGCAACGATCTGCCAGTTGCGGATCGTGCGTGACCAGCACCAGCGTGGCGCCGGCCTCGCGGTTCAGCTCGAACAGCAGATCGATGACCCGCTCTCCGGTCGCCGCATCGAGGCTGCCGGTCGGTTCGTCGGCGAACAGCAGGCGCGGCGACGGCGCAAAGGCACGCGCGATCGCCACGCGCTGCTGCTCGCCGCCCGACAAGGTGCGCGGATAGTGGTCGAGCCGGTCGCCCAGGCCTACGCGCCCGAGCAGCGTGCGTGCGCGCTCGGCGGCCCGCTTCTCGCCGGCCAGTTCGAGCGGCAGCATCACGTTCTCGAGCGCAGTCATCTGCGGCAGCAACTGGAACGACTGGAACACGAAGCCGAGGTTGCGCGCTCGCCAGGCCGCGCGCGCGTCTTCGTCGAGATCGAGGATCCGCTCGCCGAAGATCGTGACGCTGCCCTCGCTGGCATCGTCGAGCCCGGCGAGCAGCCCGAGCAGCGTCGACTTGCCCGAGCCCGAAGCGCCGACGATCGCGACGGTCGCGCCGGCCTCGACTTCGAAGCTCAGATCGTCGAGGATCGTGAGCCAGCCGTCGGCATCACGGACACGGCGGCTCAGGTTTTCGACGACGATCGCAGCAGGCATGAAAGAAGACATCCGAAATGAATCGCGCAGGCGGTACGCGCGCGCAGCCGCCAGTGTACTGGGCGCGGCGGCGCTCGCCGGGATCGCCGGGCCGCTCGGCGCCGCCGGCGCTGCCGGACAAGGCAAGTTGCAGGCAACGGCGCCTGCCCGCACGCTGCTCGTGCTCGGCGACAGCATTTCAGCCGAGTACGGATTGGCACGCGGCAGCGGCTGGGTCGCCCTGCTCGAGGCCAGGCTGGCCGAGCGGATGCCCGGCTGGAAAGTCGTCAACGCCAGCATCAGCGGCGAGACGAGTTCGGGCGGCGCCGCGCGGATCGCCAGCCTGCTCGAACGCCACCGACCGGAAGCTGTGATCGTCGAACTCGGCGGCAACGACGCGCTGCGCGGGCTCGACCTGAACGCCACGCGAACGAACCTGGAGCGCATCGTCGGCGCGTCGAAGCAGGCCGGCGCCAAGGTCCTGCTGCTCGGCATGCAGGTGCCGCCGAACTACGGCCGCGCCTACACCGACGCGTTCGCCGCGCTGTTCGACGACGTCTCGCGTTCGCATCAGGTGCCGCTGGTGCCCTTCTTCCTCGACGGCATCGCCGAGGACACGTCGTTGTTCCAGTCGGACCGCATCCATCCGAACGACCAGGCGCAGCCGCGATTGCTGGAGAACGCCTGGCCTGCGTTGGAAACGCTGCTCGGCTGATTCTGGTGCCCGAGGCCGGACTCGAACCGGCACGCCTTTCGGCCAGGGATTTTCTTCCCGCTTCGGCTTTCGCCGCCGGCGCGACGCGCCGTTCGTGGGCTGGAGCACGCCTTCACCATGGCCTTGCGGCTGCAGGTGCCCGCCGTCTGCTCTCTACACCTTCCCGGCCGCAATGTCCGGGCTTGGCTCGGCGTTGGCTCGGACACGGAGCGTCCAGGGCTTTCGCCGACTTTGACGGGCTTCACTTCGGGCGTTTCCGCGCGAAGGCTCAAATTGTTCAAGTCCCTTGTGTCTACCGATTCCACCACTCGGGCGTGGCGCCAGCAGGCAGTGCGAGAGCCTACTATAGAAAGCCTGCGACAAGGACAACCATGACCACGACCCGATCGCTCGCCGAGTTCCGCCATGCCGCCGCCGAAATCGACGCGCGCGGCATCGCCACGCTGACCCTGCGCGAGGCCGGCTCGCACAACGTGCTGTCGACGCCGGTGATGCTCGACCTGCTGCAGGCCATGCAGGTGCTGGACCAGTGCGAGGACCTGCGCGTGCTGGTGTTGCGCGGCAGCGGCGACAAGGCCTTCGTGGCCGGCGCCGACATCAGGGAGATGCGCGAGTTGAACGAAGCCAGCGCACGCGTCTTCATCGACCGGCTGCGCCAGGTTTGCGAATCGATGCGCACGCTGCCGGTGCCGGTGATCGCGCGCATTCCCGGCTGGGCGCTCGGCGGCGGGCTCGAACTGGCCGCCGCGTGCGACCTGCGTGTGGCCAGCAATCGCGCGCAGTTCGGCATGCCCGAGATCAAGGTCGGCATCCCGTCGATCATCCACGCCGCGCTGCTGCCACGCCTGCTGGGAACCGCACGCGCGAGGTGGCTGCTGCTGGTCGGCGACAACATCGACGCCGCGCAGGCGCTCGACTGGGGGCTGGTCGACGCCGTCGTTCCGCAGGAGCGTCTCGACGACGAGGTGCAGCGCCTGGCTGCGCAGCTCGCCGGCTACGGACCGCAAGCGCTGCGTCAGCAGAAGCGCCTGCTGTGCGAATGGGAACGACAGCCGCTCGACGAAGCCATCCTGCAGGGCGTCGACGAATTCGCCGCCGCCTACCGTACCGGGGAGCCGCAACGGTCCATGGCGCCGTTCGGGCGCAAGGCCGGCTAGCCGGCGGTCGGGCAGCCTGCTAAAACCCGGACAGCCCGCGCCCGCTGTCGCGCAGTTCTTCGACGTCGAGATGGCGCACGCAGTTCATCAAGACCACCTCGTGCGGGGACACCGGCGAGCAGACGGTGATCGACGTATTCGACAGGCTGGCCGGCAGCCCGGAGCCGGCCGGCAGCCGCAGGTGCCGCTCGAGCAGCGTTCGGATCACGAGCCCGTGGCTCACGACGACCAGG
>CALLYQ010000421.1 GCA_937858875.1 uncultured Lautropia sp.
CCAGAGCCGACGCTCGACGCGGAGACGACGCTCGACGAATCGGTCCTGTGGAGCGAAGTCCACCAGGGCGGCGTGACGCTGCACGCGACGCCGCTGTCGGTTGCGCCGGCGCTGCAGCGTCATCGCCAGCAGAACCTGCGCGCCTGGGTGTTCGTCTCGGCGACGCTGTCGGTGGCCGGCGATTTCCGCCATTTCGCCGAATCGGTCGGCATGTCCGATGCGCGAACACTGCAGGTCGACAGCCCGTTCGACTACCCGTCGTACGGGCGGCTGCTGGTGCCGCATGGTTGCGGCGATCCGGCATCCGACGCTTATGCGGAGCGGATCGCCGGCGTCTGCTGGCCGCTGCTCGAGGCGAACCACGGCCGTGCCTTCGTGCTGTGCACGAGCCTGCGCATGGTCGAGCGGCTGTCCGGCCTGCTGCGCGAACGCGCGGAGCGCCAGTCCGAGCCGCTCGAACTGCTTGTGCAGGGCAGCGCACCGCGTGCCGCGCTGCTCGAGCGCTTCCGCAGCGCCGAACGGCCGGTGCTGGTCGGCAGCGCCAGCTTCTGGGAAGGCGTCGACGTCGTCGGGCAGCAGCTGTCGCTGGTCATCATCGACAAGCTGCCGTTTGCCCCGCCCGACGATCCGGTGCTGCGGGCGCGCACCGAAGCTTCGCGCAAGCGTGGCGGCGACCCGTTTCGCGAGATCCAGCTGCCGGCAGCGGCGATGGCGCTGAAGCAGGGCGCCGGGCGCCTGATCCGCTCGGAGGCCGATCGCGGGCTGCTGGTCGTCTGCGACGAGCGGCTGCTGACCCGCAGCTATGGGCGCAGGCTCCTGGCCAGCCTGCCGCCGTTCGGCGTCATCCGCGACCTGGACGAGGCGATCGAGTGGCTCGTTCGCGAGCCGGCTCTCCTATCGGCGTGGGATGACGGGACCGACTCCCCGGCCTGATCATCGTTGCAAGCGCTTCTTCCGGGGCGTGGATTCTTTCGGTGGAGAACGGACCATGTCCCGTCGCTACCTCCAGACGTTCGTCGTATCCACGATGCTCGTCCTCGGCGCCTGTACCGTGGAGTTCGATGCAGGCAACCCGCCGCCGCCGATCACGCCGGGCTCGACAGTGCACGGCCTGATCGAATGGGATCCGACGCAAGCCAGCACGCTCAATATCCTGTTCGTGCCGGACACTTCCTACGGTGACCTCAGCGTCCAGGCGAACCTGCAGGCGTTCTTCGAGGACATCGAACTGGTGATCGAGCAGGGTTACTGGCAGAACAATGCCTACTACGTCAACCTCGGCCGCTTCAACTACTACTACATGACAGCCGCCGGCACGGCCGCAGCACCCACGACCGGGATCTGCCCCAGCGTAACCTGGCCCGCACAGGTGGACACCGACGGCGCATTCGCCGACCTGGTGCTGCTGCTTCATGCGAACCCCCTGCGCGATTGCCGATGGGGCCGCAAGGCAACGAGCGAGCCGACGAGCTTCCGCACCGTGGTCCACGAATCGACGCACGCGCTGTTCAATATCCCTGACGAATATTGCTGCGACGGCGGCTACTACGTGGCGCAACCGGTGCTCTACTCGAGCTCCGCGAGTTGCAATGCCGATGCCGCGAACGCCGCATGGCGCAATTGCGTCTCCTTCACTTCGACCAGTGGTGGCACCTGGTGGCGCTCCGAGGACAGCATCAGCGACATCATGGTCTCCGCGGGATCCGTCGTTGTCGAGGTCGGTCCGGCCGATTGGGCGATCATGGAGGACGTCCTGTCCGCGCTGGGCCCCACGGGCACACCGAGCGTATTCGCGCCTGCAAGCTGGGATCACACGCCATGACGCACAACACTGCCGCGATCGCGCTGCTGCTGGCAGCGCTCAGTCCCTTGTCCGCCGCCGCGCAGCCGACGCCGTCGGCTGCCGCATCGCCGCAGCCGAAGAGCTTCGATGATGCGGTCCGGCAGACTCGGCCGAACACGATGAGGGAACGACCGCGACCGGCGAGCCAGGTCGCCGTGCTGGACCTGATCCTCGATGCCGATGCGGGGCAACTGCGCGCAGCCCGGCTCGAGCGAATGCAGGTCGTTTCGGCGAACGCCCCCAAGGCCTTCGCACGCAGCAGAGGAAGCTGGGAGGTGCGCCTGCTCGGTCCGGGTCAGCCGGTTTCCTATCGGATCCCGAACCCGTTGGAAGACATCGAGGTCGAGAACCCGTCGGACTCGCCAACGCCGTTCAGCCAGGTGAGGCCTGCGGGGCCTGTCCCGGTGCAACTGATCGTGCCGCTCGCGCGCGACGGCAGGCCGCTCGACGTGCGCCGCATCGAGATCGTCGACACGGCCAGCGGACGCACCGTCGTCGAGGCGCCGGTTCGCCGATAGCTTTCAGCTCGGTACCGCCGATCGGCAGTCTTCAGCGCCAGACCTGCCACCATCGCCGATCGTCGTCGGCAAGCACCTGCGCCAGCGCCTCGCTTTCGGGGAAGTTGCGATCGAGCACGCGCTTCGAGTCGTCGCGCAGGTCGTCGATGCCGAGCTTGTCGTAGGCGTGTACCAGGATCGCCAGCGCGTCCTCGACGGCCGGCGCCTGCTGGTATTGCCGGATCACGCTTTGCGCCCGGTTGGCGGCTGCGACGTAGGCACCGCGCTGCAGGTAGTAGCGCGCAATCAGCATCTCGCCACGCGCCATCGAGTTCAGCAGGTAGCTCATCCGGGCCTCGGCATCCGGCGTGTACTTGCTCTCCGGATAGCGGGTGACCAGGTCCTTGAAGGTGTCGAAGGCTTCGCGGGCTGCCTGCAGGTCGCGCTCGGCCAGGTCCTGGCTGCCCAGCCAGGCCAGAATGCCCTGCTGTTCGTTGAAGTTGATCAGCCCCTTCAGGTACAGCGCGTAGTCCATCGCGCTGTGCTCGGGGTGCAAGCGGATGAAGCGGTCGATCGCCGCCAGCGCCGAGGCCCGCTCGCCATCCTTGTAGTGCGCCCAGGCGATCTCGATCTGCGCCTGCTGCGCCCAGCGCCCGAACGGATAGCGCGACTCGAGCTTCTCGAGGAGCTCGATCGCGCGCGTGTAGTTGGCCATCGACATTTCGTCCTTGGCCTCTGCATATAATCGGTCGGGCGACCAGCCGATCGTCGGGTCGGGCGGATCGCTGGCACTGCAGGCGGCCAGCGCGACGACGATCGCGGCCAGAGTTGCGCGAAGCCGGAACGCATTCGATTTCATGACGCGAATTATAGCCACGGCGGCCTCGGCGCCCGGCCAGCCGGGGGCGCCCTGTGCGGGGCCCGCGGGCGGCTCGGGCGGCGCCGACTTTGACGCCGACCTCGATGCCGGCGCCGGCTTCGACGATGCAGACGATGAATCCTCGGACGAATCGGCCGTCGGCGCAGCGATCGTTCTGCAAGCGACTTCCGGTGCCGGTGAACGCCTCGACCGCTTCCTTGCAGCGCGATTGCCGCAAATCGACCCGGGGCGTTTCGCCGACCTGTCG